>JBFWIO010000181.1:0-6720 GCA_050255955.1 Victivallaceae bacterium | reverse complement strand
ATCGTCCTCCACCTCCTCCTCATCCTCCCCGGCCTCTCCACCAATAACCCCGAAGCCTTCTTCTCCCGCCCCGACTCCCCCGGCTACCTCGGCCCCGGCCGCGCCCTCGCCGTCAACCACGCCTATTTGAACGAAATCGACGGCGCCCCCCACTTCGTCCGCGTCCCCGGCCTCCCCGCCTTCCTCGCCGTCATCTTCACCATCTTCGGCGTCTACAACACCGCCGCCGCCGTCCTCTTCCTCGGCTTCGTCGGCGTCGCTACCGCCATTCCAATCTACCTCGCCGGACGCGAATGGCACAACCAAAACACCGGCATCCTCGGTGCCGCCCTCTTTTTACTCTACCCCACCGCCCTCGCCAACCGCCCCCTCCTCCTCACCGACACCTTGTTCACCTTCTTCGTCGCCCTCCAGTTTTACTACTTCGTCCGACTCTGCAAACGCCGCGACTGGACCGACTTCGCCGCCGCCGCCGGAGCCGCCGCCTTTGGCGCACTGATCCGCCCGATCAACTTCATCTGGATCCTCCCCGCACTGGTCATGCTCAGCGCCGTCCCCGGCATTCCGTGGCGCAAGAAACTCGTTGGCGGAGCCGTCGGCTTGCTCGTCTTCGCCGCCGTCCTCTTCCCCTGGATGGCCCGCAACGCCGCCCTCGGCGCAGGCTGGACACTCGACACCAACACCGGCGCAATGGTCCACCAGAACGGCGCGATGCTCCTCGCCGCCGTCAACGGCACCGAGTACGAAGCCGAAAAACAACGGATCATCGCCGAAGTCAACGCCGAACTCGCCGACCCCGTCCGCTACCCCGACGAAAAAAGCCGCGAAGCCTACCGCGTCAGCCGCTACAAAGAAATGATCAAAGCCCACCCCGCCCTCTGGCTCCGCCAACAGTTCCAGCTAAAAACTCTGCTCCCCGACTTCCCCTCGCTATGCGAAAACCTCGGCCTCACCAAATCCGACCGCGGCACCCTCAACGTACTCCGCCAAAAGGGCCTGTGGGCCGCCGTCAACCACTACTTCGACGGCAAACTCTATATCCTCCCGGTACTCGGCGTGCTGATGATCTTCCCGGCCCTGCTGCTGCTCGGATGCGGTACCGGCTTCTTCCTCGCGGCGAAAAACTTCAAACGCGACTACATGGTCTTTTTGCTCTTCCTCGGCTTCGCCGAATACTATTTCTTTCTCCCCGGCGCGATCACCGTGCCGCGCTACCAGATCCCGGCACTGCCCTTCTGCTGCGTGCTGGCGGCGGCGGGGCTCCTTTTCCTGTACGCCAAGTGGAAAAATCACACCAAAAAGGTAAATTTGTCCGACCGGAATGAAACAGCGGGAAAGGGGGCGACGCGATGAATCAATGGATGCGGGCGGCTTACGAAGAGGCGCTGCTGGGGTTGAAGGAGGGCGGCATTCCGATCGGCGGGGTATTGGTTCATCGCGGCGAAATCGTCGCACGCGGCCACAACCGGCGGATGCAACTCGGCAATCCGATGCTTCACGGCGAAACCGACACGCTGGCCCGCGCCGGGCGGCATCCGGCCTCGTTTTACCGCGAGTGCGTGCTCTACACCACGCTCTCGCCGTGCATCATGTGCGCGGGCGCGGTGGCGCTCTACAAAATCCCCGAAGTGGTGGTCGGCGAAGCCGTCAACTTCCCCGGCGAACCCGATTTCCTGCGTTCGCGCGGGGTCAAAGTGACCATCCTCAACGACCCCGAATTGATCGCGATGATGAAGCAATTCATCGCCGAAAACCCGACCTTGTGGAACGAAGATATAGCGGAGTAATGCTTGTGGAAAAGAAAAACCGGTGTCCGTGGGCGGGTGATTCCGCCATCTACATTGACTATCATGACAAAGAGTGGGGCCGCCCCGAGCGCGACGACCGCAAACTCTTTGAAATGCTGATTCTGGAGGGCATGCAAGCGGGCCTCTCGTGGATCACCGTATTGAAAAAGCGCGACTCCTACCGCGCGGCCTTCGACAACTTCGACCCCGAAAAAATCGCGCGTTACGACGAAGCCAAAGTCGAGGAGCTGATGGCCAACCCCGGCATCATCCGCAACCGCCTGAAAATCCAGGCGACAATCACCAACGCCCAAGCCTTTCTGAAGTTCACCCGCGAGCAAGGCAGCTTCAGCGCAATGCTCTGGCGCTACGTAGACAACACCCCGATCGTCAATCACCTGGCAAGCCTGGATGAAGCGGTAGCCAGCACCCCGCTCTCCGACCGGATCAGCAAGGATCTGAAAAAAATGGGCTTCAAATTCGTCGGCTCAACCATCATCTACGCCTTTATGCAAGCCGTAGGCATGGTCAACGACCACCTGACCGACTGCATCGTCTACCGGGAGTTGGTGAAACAAGGCAAACCACCGCAAGGACAATGATATATGGACAACGCCCTGATCCCTTTCGGCTATTATCTGGTGCTCAAGACGCACACCAAGGATATGCCGCCTTGCTGTCCGCAGGAATACTTTTCGATTGCCGGTTGTCTTTGTGAGGGGCTGATCCCGGATTCGGACAATATTTCGCCATCGGAATTCGATTCGGAACGCTTTGGTGCGCGCTGGCGGATCACGCCGGAATGTGCAAGGGAATTGTGCCGGTTCAATCACGGGCCGGAGGCGCATATCAACTATTATTTGCTCAACTACATGAGTTTTGAAGTCGCCCGACAGGTGAAGCAAACTTTTTTTGCCGGTCGTAACGATGTGCTGCTGATCGGAGTCGGGGTGCTGGATTCGGATTTGCTTGCGATTCCCGATCTGCGATATACTTCGCCCTTGCCGGGAAACGGCACTTTCCTTGGTTTCGATCTGTACGAAATCGGCGATGCGATGCCGGAAAGCGAAGACCGGAAAAAACCTGATTATGCCACGCTCCATACTTACGGGCTGGGTTGCACCATTGCTTGCTGTGATCCCAATGGTGAGATTCCGAAACGGTTGGGAATCCGAATGACCCGTTTCGGTTTTTACCCGAGTGCAGAAGATGCCGTCCGGGCGGCGGACCTTGTCAATCGCGAACATCTGGGTGAACCGCTCTGGCATCTGCCGCTGGCGTTGATTGAATATCAAGCGTGAATGACGCAGAGAGTGAATTCGCGATGATGGGATGTGAAAAATGACGCGGCAAAACGAAATCAGGATTTTTGAGTTTCGCGTCTTTTGAAAAAGCTACGATTTGCATTGTTTTCGGGCTGGTTTATTTCGGGATGATCGCGGGGCGGTTTCCCTACCTCAAGATCGGGCGGACGGCGATTGCCCTGGTCACGGCGACGACGCTTGACGGTGACAATTTTTATTTTATGATTTGATTTTTGCTCAAGTATCATTTATATTGTACTTGAGCAAAAAAAATGAAACTTCACTGCCATGATTGAACACGTCATCGACAATATCAGCCGCTTGCTCGGACTGGAAATCATCGCCGCTCCCTACGCCGGGGAAGCGGCGTTGCCTCGGCTTTTGCGCGAACTGTATACTTTTTATCACTGCTCGACCGGCGAAACCGCGTTCATCCTGATGTGCGACCGCCGGCGCGGCGAACTGACGCCGAAAAGCATCGTCAAACACGCAGCAATGGTCCGGGAAACCGCGAAAATCCCGGTAGCCCTGGCCGCCGATTCGATGCCGTCCTACAACCGCAACCGGTTGATCCAAAAGCAAATGCCGTTTGTGATCCCGCCCCGCCAACTGTATTTGCCCTTTCTCGGCGCGGCATGGCGGGCGAACAACGCCCACGACGAAAAGCACGTTGACTCGTTGAGCATCCCGGCGCAGTTGCTCGTCATCGCCGGTTTGAATGGAAAAATCCCCGCGCCGCTGGCCATCCGGGATGCAATGACGCTCATCGGCTATTCGCGCATCAGCGTAATCCGCGCTTTTGACGAATTGGAGCATTTCCGCCTGGCACGGCGCGATCCCGCAAACAAACGACTGACATTCCCCGCCGACCGCCGCTCGCTCTGGCGCGACAGTCGGCCGCTGCTGGACAATCCCTGCCGGAAAACGGTCGGACTCGAACATTTGCCCGCGAACTTGCCGATATTTCCCGCCGGAGCAACCGCCCTCGCCGCACGTTCGATGCTGAATCCGCCGGATTCTCCCGAATACGCGGTTGCGGCGGGCATCTTCAACAAACGGCAAGACCTCACTCCGGTTCCATTGGCGGCAGCGGAGGTCAAATTGCAACTCTGGAACTATCCGCCGACAGTCATCGGCGGCGACGTGATCGATCCTTTTTCGCTCTATCTCTCGCTCAAAGACGATCCGGATGAACGGATGGGTCTCGCGCTCGAAGAAATGCTGAAAGGATGGTTATGATCGACGGTCTCGCCATCTTCCGTACGCACTTTGCGGATTTCGCCGGTAACTACATGTTGATCGGCGGCGCGGCCTGCGACATTCAGCTTGAGCGCGTCGGAGTGCCGTTCCGGGTGACGCGGGATTTGGACATCGTGCTTTGCGTCGAAGCGCTTTCCCCGGAATTCGGGCGCGCCTTTTGGGATTTCGTCAACGCCGGAGCCTATCAGAAACGCGAAAAGTCCGGGGGCGGGAAGCAATTTTACCGCTTCAGCCGTCCGGCGACGCCGGGCTATCCGGTGATGCTGGAATTGTTTTCGCGGCAACCGGATTTCGCAATCTCGCCGGAATCCGGTTTGACTCCGATTCCGCTTGATGACGAAGTATCGAGTTTATCCGCGATTTTGCTGGACGACGGGTATTACGACTTCATCCGCGAGCACCGGGTCGAGATCGGCGGACTGCCGCTGCTCGCGATGGAGGCCTTGATCGTGCTGAAGGCCAAAGCCTGGCTGGACTTGAGCGACCGCCGGGCAAGAGGCGAAGCGGTGGATGCCAGAAACATCAAAACACACAAAAACGATATCTGCCGCCTCTTCGCCGCGCTTCCGGAAATCGCTCGGGTACGGCTGCCGTCTGCAATCGAGCCCGAAATACGGCTTTTCCTGAACCGCCTGGCGGACAGCGAGCTC
Organism: Victivallaceae bacterium; assembly: GCA_050255955.1. Classification (GTDB taxonomy): domain Bacteria; phylum Verrucomicrobiota; class Lentisphaeria; order Victivallales; family Victivallaceae; genus JAVBUI01. The sequence goes on along the minus strand of JBFWIO010000181.1, from coordinate 1,719 downwards.
GATCCGCGAAGTCTCGGACTGCCGCTGTCGCGGGAAGTCATCCTGAACGGACTTGGTGAACTCTTTGAACTTCCCGGACAGCAGAAAAAGTGACCGCAAACGGTCTCAACGAGTCTTGCCGGCACTTTCCGCAATAAAACTTGTTTCGCAACTGGCAACTCCATCGTAATCAACTTATATTTACCGCAGGATCGACAAGACAACTTTAACTCCGTTCCGGGGGTCATGATGGATGTAACTACGATTTGCATTATTTTCGGGCTGGTTTATTTCGGGATGATCGCGGGGCGGTTTCCCTACCTCAAGATCGGGCGGCCGGCGATTGCCCTGGTCGGGGCGGTGGCGCTGCTTGCCGGGCACCATATCAGCGGGCCCGCCGCGCTTGCCAGCGTCGATTTCGGGACGCTCGGGTTGCTCTTCGGGCTGATGCTGATCTCCGCCCAGTTCGAAATCGCCGGGCTCTATACCTACCTCTCGCGACTCGTCGATTTCTTCAAGGTCTCCCCGGCTCTCCTCCTCGGCCTCGTCATCACCCTCGCCGGCGTCCTCGCCGCCTTTCTCACCAACGACGTCATCGCCGTCGCCATGACCCCGGTCGTCCTGGGGATGTGCGTCAAACGCAATCTCAACCCCGTGCCATACCTCCTCGGCGTCGCCTTTGCCACCAACGCCGGCTCGGTCGCCACCTTGATCGGCAGCCCCCAGAATATGCTCATCGCCCAGAAACTCAACCTCAGTTTCAGCTACTTCCTGGTCTACGCCGCCGTCCCTGCCCTACTCTCGATGATCTTGAGCTGGGTGATGCTGGTCCATTTCCAGCGCGGCAAGTGGTCTCTCGAAATGGCCGGCGACGCCCGCACCGCCATGGAACTCCCCGATATCCCCTTCAACCGCTTCGAAACCGGCAAAGCCCTCGCCGTCACCGCGCTGGTGATCGGTATTTTCGTCTTCACCGACTTCGACAAAGGCCTGGTCGCCCTCACCGCCGGCTGCTTCCTCCTGATGAACGGCAGCTACGATTCACGCGAAATGCTCGGCAAAATCGACTGGGGCCTCCTCCTCCTCTTCTTCGGCCTCTTCGTGGTCAACGCCGCCATGGACTCGACCAACCTCCCCCAGGACTTCGTCAACCGCCTCAAAGCCGACGGCATCAACCTCCGCCACCCCGCCACGCTCTTCATCACCACCGCCGTCCTGAGCGACATCGTCTCCAACGTCCCGAGCGTCATGCTCCTGCTGCCCTACGCCACCGACCCCATGTCCGGCCCGCTCATCGTCCTCGCCAGCGGCCTCTCCAGCAACATGATCATCATCGGCAGCCTCGCCAATATCATCGTCGTAGACGCCGCCGCCGGACGCGGCCTCAAAATCACCTCCTGGGACTTCGCCAAAGTCGGCCTCCCCCTCAGCCTCCTCTCCATGGCCCTCGGCGCCCTCTGGGTCTGGCTGGTCACCCTTTTTTGAAGAAAAAAAACAGGGGGAGGGTGCGAGAAGGGAAAAACTTTTGAGACGGGACCGGCAAAAGACGGTGAGGTGAACCGGCGATGGATTCGGCGATCAACTTTGCCGGGGAGGCCGAGGGAGCTACCCGCAGCGGTAACTCCCGAGACCGCGCCGTCGAAGGTGATCGCCGAGCCGCGCCGGGCGACCGCCGACTTTTGCCGGTCCCGTCTTGCGGAAAGTTTTTCCCTTCTCGCGCTCTTCCCTTTTCAAACCTAT
>JBFWIO010000180.1:0-6738 GCA_050255955.1 Victivallaceae bacterium | reverse complement strand
ACTTCTGATGTTGAAATCCACGCACTTTCTGTGTATGTTGAAGAAGTGTGGTCGACATTTTGATCCTTTTTGTTTGAGTGGTCAGATACAAAAACAATAAGGCTAATGTCGACCTTTTTCAATTTATGCAGATATTTTATGGCGCTTTTGAGGCGAATCATGGCTCAAAACGGAGAAGACCCAAATTGAACTTCTCTATTTGGTTTTTGCGAAGGAAATTCTCAAAGAAAGTTCTATATGTCCTTACCTTGCGGATGGGAGTCCTCTGCTGACCGGCAAAAAGAAAAAAGCCGCCAAAATGGCGGCGTATTTTGTTTTTGGTGGGCGGTAGGTCAACCGGAAGCACTTCGGTTTTGAGCTTAAATTGCCAGCCGAATTATTTTTCAGGCTCAAAAATAGCGAAAATGGCTCGATTCGAGCAAGGGGAAAAAGTGGCGACAAACGGTACTTTTCTTGTTTTTTCCTGACAAAACGGTACCCAATGGCACCCTTTTTTGAGCGAACTCGATTTTATCCTGTTTTGCGATGTAACGTCCTTTGCCGGCGACAAAATCGAACCTATATCCGGCGTTTTAAATCATATACCAGTTCATCAAGTTTGACTTCGACCAGCCCGGCTTTGGCGTCGGCCGCGCCGTAACCTATCAGCAGGGCGCTGTCGCGCCGCCCCCTCCCCGGAACAAATAAAGAGGCACGGAATGGTGAAGTCGTCCTCAAGTTCCCACGGTTTATCGGCATAGAGCAGCCGTTCCGCCGGGCGACCGATGATCTCAGGAAACGCACCGCCGGTTTCGCGAAGCAGCATAAAGGATTGGGTGTAGCCGACTTTGTCATCCTGTTTCCCGTGATAAGGCAGCAGCCAGAGCCCGGGTTCGAGTTTCAGCGGAGCCCAGTTCGCCCCGATCCGATTGGACTCCCAAGGAAAGCGGGGGGAACCGCGAAAAGTCGCTGCCCGGCCTTGTTGGTGCTTAAGTGGGACAACGAATCGGCGTTTTTTATTTTGGCGTTATTTGTTGATAATTATGATCTTTTTAAATGCAAAATTTTAATTCTCATTATCCTTAAGTGTTTGATTGTATCGCATTGCGATTAATTATTAAATACTACTTGAATTGTCTTGTATATTGCGATATATTGTCTTTAGGATACATTTTTGCTTTACCTATCCTTTAAGGAGAAACGGATCATGCAGAAATACTTGCTCGTATTGCTATTAATCGCGGTGCTACCGATGATTCAGGCCGAAGATGGACATCATCACACGGTTACCCCCGCGGCCGCCGAGAGCAACGGGAAAATCTGGACTTGCTCGATGCATCCCCAGATCCGGCTGAATCAGCCCGGCAAGTGCCCGATCTGCCATATGGATCTCATTCCGGCCGCCGTTGCGAATTCGCCGTCGCCCGCCGCCGCGCCGGAACTGACCTTGTCCCCGGAAGCGGAAAAGCTTGCCGAGGTCAGGACGTCCAAAGTCGAACGGCGATTCATTCCGCTGGAAATTCCGCTCAACGGACGGCTCGATATCGATGAAAGCAGTGTCGCCGACATTGCGCTTCGTTTCCCCGGTCGGGTCGACAAGCTTTTCGTCAACTACACCGGCGTGGTGATCCGTCGCGGCGAACACCTTGCCGAAGTCTTCAGCCCCGACCTCGCGGTGATGCAGAATGAGTATCTCATCGAACTTCGCTCTCCCCGTCGCGGCGCGCTCGAGTCGGTCAAGGACAAGATGCGCCAGTGGGGCTTCTCCCCCGCCCAGATCGCCGAGATCGGTCAAAAAGGGACGGTGTCAGATCGCCTCACCATCAATGCCCCGATTGACGGCACGGTGATCGAGAAACACGTTGTCGACGGGCAGTATTTCAACAAGGAGGAACGCCTTTTCCGGCTTGCCGATTTGAGCCGCCTCTGGCTGCTGCTCGATGTTTATGAGATGGATTTGCCGTTCATTCGCTATGGTCAGGAGGTCGAGTTCCGCACCGACTCGCAGCCGGGCCGGAGTTTTTCGGGCGTGATCTCATACCTCGGGCCGGTGCTGGATCCGAAAACCCGCACCGTGCCGGTTCGGGTCAATCTCGCCAATCCCGACGGCCGGCTCAAGCCCGGAATGTACGTCAAAGCCACCGTCCGCACCGTGCTCGATGCCGCGGGCGAGGTAATCGACGACCGGCTGACCGGCAAGTGGATCAGCCCGATGCACCCCGAAATCATCCGCGACCGGCCGGGCAAATGCGACATCTGCGGCATGGCGCTGGTGCCCGCTGCTTCGCTCGGCTACAGTGCCTTGCCCGCCGACCGGCGTCAGGCGCCGCTTCTGATTCCGGCGACCGCGCCGCTCTTGACCGGCAAACGCTCGCTGGTCTATATCCGTACCGCGCCGGGTCGTTATCAGCCGCGCCAGGTTGAACTGGGGCCGAAATGCGGCGACTTTTATCCGGTTCGGAGCGGCCTTGCCGAGGGCGACGAAGTGGTGATCTCGGGCAATATGAAGATCGACGGGGCGATGCAGATCGCCGGACTTCCCAGCATGACTTCGCCGGAGAATTTCACCCCGGCGGCGATCGAGGCGCAACCGGCTCAGGTTTCGGCGGAAGAGTTGCTCGGGGCGCTTCTCGCCATCCACGCGCCGCTGGTCAAGGACGACGCCGCGGCGGCCACCGCCGCGCTGCGGGCGCTGCGTGAAAAAGCGGCGAAGTTCGGCGACGCCGCGCGCCGGGCCGAACTCCTTGCCTTGATTCCTGCCGAAATTCCCGGCGGCATCGTGGATCAGCGTGCCCTTTACGGCCGGATTGCCGCCTGGTTTTCGCGCTGGAGCGAATCGCCCGGCTTCAAGCCGGGGGCGGTCAAATATCACCGCTTCCGCTGTTCGATGGCCCTTGAAGGGCAGGGCGGGGTCTGGTTCCAAGCGGGGAGCGAGCTCGAGAATCCCTATTTCGGCGCGGCGATGCTGAAGTGCGGAGAGGAGCTCTGAATTCATGAACGACGACAATCAAACGCTCGATCCCGCGCCGGAGCCGCAAGGGCCGCTCGCCGCGATCATCCGTTTTTCTTTGCACAACAAGTTCTTCGTGCTGGCGATTTTTGGTTTCCTGATGCTAACCGGGGTCTATTTCGCCCCTTTCGACTGGCGTTTGGGCGGGATTGAGCGCGATCCGATCGCGGTCGACGCGATTCCCGACATCGGCGAAAAACAGCAGATCATCTTCACCGAGTGGAGCGGCCGTTCGCCGCAGGACGTCGAGAATCAGATCAGCTATCCCCTGACCGCCGAGCTGATGGGGATGCCCGGGGTCAAGGCGGTGCGCGCCAATTCGATGTTCGGCTTCTCCACCGTCTATGTCATTTTTGACGACAAAAGCGATTTTTACTGGGCGCGCACCCGGATTCTCGAGAAGCTCAACAGCCTCCCGCCGGTGCTGCTGCCGTCCGGGGTTACGCCGCGTCTCGGGCCCGACGCGACCGCGCTCGGACAGGTTTTCTGGTATACGATCGAGGGACAGGACGCCGACGGCCATCCGACCGGCGGCTGGGATCTCGATGAGCTCCGTTCGATTCAGGATTGGGTGGTGCGTTATCAGCTGCTCGGGGTCGACGGGGTCAGCGAAGTCGCCTCGATCGGCGGCTTCGTCCGCGAATATCAGGTTGATGCCGATCCCAATGCGTTGCGAAAATTCAACGTTACCTTTCGCGAGCTTGCCGACGCAGTCCGCGCCGCCAATACCGATGTGGGTGCGCGGACGCTCGAACTCAACCGCGCCGAATACTTGATCCGCAGTTTGGGCTATGTCAAAAGCCTCGACGACATCGGCAACAGCGTAATCAAGGCGGTCGACGGCGTCCCGGTGCTGGTCAAACATGTCGCCACGGTCACCACCGGCCCCGCGCCGCGCCAGGGACTGCTCGACAAGCAGGGGGCTGAGGCGGTCGGCGGCGTAGTAACCGTCCGCTACGGCGAAAACCCGCTCCGGGTGATCAACGCGGTCAAGCGCGAAATCGCCGCCGCCGCCGCGACGATGCCGGAGAAAGTCCTCGCCGACGGAACCGTCAGCAAACTCAAACTCGTGCCCTTTTATGACCGCAGCGGCCTGATCTATCAGACACTGGAGACGCTCAATGCGGCGATCTGGGAGGAAATTCTCATCACCTTGATCGTGATCATGATCATGCTGAGGCACTTGCGTACGTCGCTCCTGATTTCGCTCTTGCTGCCGGGCTCGGTGCTGCTGTCCTTCATCCTGATGAAAATCTTTGGCGTCGACGCCAATATTGTGGCACTCGCCGGTATCGCGATCGCGATCGGCGAGATCGCCGACGTCGGAATTGTGCTATGCGAAAACGCGGTCAAACGACTCGACGAAGCGCCGCCAGGGGCCGACCGGTTGGACATCGTCTACCGCTCGACCTCCGAAGTCGCGGGGGCGGTGCTGACTTCGATCCTGACCACCATTGTGAGCTTCATGCCGGTTTTTTCGCTTCAGATGGCGGAGGGGAAGCTCTTCCGGCCGCTGGCGTACACCAAAACCTTCACCATGGCGGCTTCGATCCTGATCGCGATCGTGATTCTGCCGCCGTTGCTTCACTTGATGCTGTCGCCGCCCGGCTTGCGGCGGCATTTCGGGCGTGTGGTCGATGCTTCGCTGGCGGTGGGATGCATTGTTTTGGCAATCATTTTCAAGCATGAATTCTACGCTTTGCCGGCACTTTTTCCGCTTTACGGATTGCTTCGGGAATACCTTCCCGAAGCCCTCGACCGGCGGGTGCGCCGCCTCGGCTATCTCGCGGTCGCGGTGATGGTCGCGTGGTTCCTCACTCGGCACTGGATGCCGCTCGGCGAGGATGTCGCGTTCTGGCGAAACTTCGGTTTCGTTTTGCTTTTGATGGGCTTTTTCTTCGGCATGTTCCAGATGATCGACACCGCCTGGCGGCCGACGATGCATTTGATTCTGCGTCACAAGCTGCTGGTCGGCGCGCTGCCGGTATTGATGCTGTGCTGGGGCTTTTTGAGCTGGCGGGGGGCCGCGCCGGTGCTGGAGAAACTTCCGGCGGCGTGGCGGATGTCGGCGGCGGGGCAGGCGCTTATGCGCACCTTTCCGGGGCTCGGCAGTGAATTTGTCCCGGCGCTTGACGAAGGCAGTTTTCTCTTTATGCCGACTGCGATGCCCCATGCCGGTGTCGAGGAGATCGCCGATCTGATCGCCCGGCAGGATCGCGCGATCAGCGCGATTCCGGAAGTCGTTTCCGCGGTCGGCAAGGCCGGTCGGGCCGAAACTCCGCTCGATCCCGCGCCGATGAATATGATCGAGACCATCGTCAATTACCGCGACCAGTATCTGACTTCGCCTGACGGCCGCCGGGAACTTTTCCGCTTTGACCCCGAGGGGAACGAAACCGTCAAGGATCCCGAGGGCCGTGACCTCGCCGCCCCCGACGGCAAACCCTACCGGGTTCGCGGCCGCTTTCTCCGCGACGCCACCGGTCGGTTGATCCCGGCCGCCGGGGGGCGCGTTTTCCGGCTCTGGCGGCCCGCGCTCGATCCCGTCCTCAACCCCGGCCGCGCCGACTGGCGCGGGGTCAACACGCCCGACGATATTTGGAATTTGATCGTCGCCGCCGCCGCGGTGCCGGGCATCACTTCGGCCCCCAAGCTTCAGCCGATCCAGGGCCGGATCGTGATGCTCCAGTCCGGGATGCGTGCGGCGATGGGGCTGGTGATCAGGGGCCCGAATCTCGAATCGATCGAGCACGCCGCCGATCTCCTGGCGACGGAATTGCGCGGTCGCCCGGAAATCCGGCCGGATTCGGTGGTGGTTGACCGCTTCGTCGGCAAACCTTATTTGGAAATCATTCCCAACCGCCGCGAAATCGCCCGCTACGGCATCCGGATGGCAGACCTTCAGGAAGTGCTGGAGGGCGCGATCGGCGGCGGCGGCGTCACCACTACGGTTGAAGATCGCGAACGTTACGCGATCCGGGTTCGCTTTCAACGCGAGTTGCGCGACAGTCCGGAGGCTTTGCGGCGACTTTTGGTCGAATCGGCCGACGGCATTCCGATTCCGCTCGGCCAGCTCGCCGAATTCCGCATCGTCCGCGGCCCGCAGGAAATCAAGAGTGAAAACAGCTTCAAGGTCGGCTACGTGTTCTTTGACCGGGTTCCGGCAGTCACCGAGGGCGACGCGGTCGAACGGGTCGCCGCCGCGTTCAAAGCGAAATTTGAGCAGGGGCAATTGCAGCTTCCCGCCGGGGTGTCGTACCGTTTCGCCGGGAATTACGAAAACCAGTTGCGCGCCAATCAGCGGCTGGCGGTGGTGATTCCGGTCTCGCTGGTGCTGATCTTCGGCTTGATCTATCTCCAGTTCCGCAAGTTCGGGGTGTCGCTGATGATCTTCTCCAGCATTGCCATCGCCTGGGCGGGCGGGTTCGCCATGCTCTGGCTCTACAATACGCCGTGGTTCCTCAACTTCGACCTTTTCGGGGTCAACATGCATCAGCTCTTCAACGTCGGGTCGGTCAATATGAGCGTGACCGTCTGGATCGGTTTCCTCGCGCTTTTCGGGGTGGCCACCGACGACGCGGTGATCATGGCGGTCTACATCGAGGAGGTTTTCGCCCGCCGCAAGCCCTGCAGTGTGGAGGAGATCCACCACAACATCGTCGAAGGCAGCAAACGGCGGCTGCGGCCCTGTTTGATGACCACCGCGACCACCCTCTTTGCGCTGCTGCCGGTGCTGACGGTGACCGGCA
>JBFWIO010000179.1:0-6776 GCA_050255955.1 Victivallaceae bacterium | reverse complement strand
CATTCCGGCAAACCGGGGTTGTTTTTCGGTCTATGCGGCGCTATATTGAATGCCGGGAAACAAGAAAGTGAAGATGGAACAACTGGTAAGACACTTTGCCGGGCTGCCGCGGCGGCTCCGCGCCACGCCGCCGCTGGAATCAATCGGCTTTATCCCCGGCAAACAGGACCGGGTGCGGCGGGTTTTTGCCACGTTCAATTTTTCATTCATCATGTCCGGACGGGGTTACTACAACCTTGACGGCGTCCGGCATGAGGTATGCGCTCCGGCGGTGATCATCCAATGGCCGGGTGAACCGATGGATTACGCCCCCGAGCCGACGTGGGACGAACTATATTTAATCTACCCCGCCGACGCCGGGCAATGGCTTGAACGCGCCGGACTCTTCCGCCCCGACCGTTTTCTCTGGCAGATCGAAAAACCCGCCGCAATCACCGCCCTGGTCAATGAATTCCACGACCTCTGCATCGCTCTCGGCGGAACGACTTACGCCGATCTGGCCGATCTGGCCGCCTGGCATCTGGTGGTCGAGAGTCTGCTGGCCCGGCCCGGCAACCACAGCCTTCCCTACCGCGAAGAGCTTCGCAACGTCGCTCAACGGCTGCGGAATTTTCCGGAGAACCATTACGATTTTGACGACCTCGCCGTTTCACTCGGAATGTCGCGCTCGAGTTTCCGGCGTTACTTCAAAATCTATTACCAGCTTCCCCCCGGCGAGTATCTCCAGAGCTGCCGGATCGGTCGCGCCCGCCGCGAACTGGTCGAGAGCTCGCGGAGCATCGGCGAGATCGCCCGCCGCTGCGGCTTTGACGATCCGCTCTATTTCTCGCGCCGTTTCCGGCTCGAATGCGGCATGACGCCGGGCGAATACCGCCGCCGCTACCGGGTCTTTCCGTAAAACCCGTCACAAACGCTTCCCGACCAAAAAAAACGCCCTCCTCCGAAACCGGAAGAGGGCGAATTGTTTTGCGGAAAGTCAGGTTCAGTAGCGGGCGATGCCGAGGAAATGCTGGATCGCCGGAGAGAACTTGATGATGACCGGGGCGAAAACGATCGCGACCATGCTCATCAGCTTGATCAGGATGTTGAGCGCCGGGCCGGAGGTGTCTTTGCACGGGTCGCCGACGGTGTCGCCGATGACGGCGGCGCCGTGAACCGGGTTCTTGGTGCCGTCGGGCAGACGCTTGCCGCCGTGGGCTCCCTTTTCAATGTATTTCTTGGCGTTGTCCCACGCGCCGCCCGCATTGTTGAGCATGGTGGCAAGGAGGAAACTGCAAACCAGGCCGCCGGCCAGGAGACCGACGATGCCGGGGACGCCGAGAATCAGACCGGTAGCCACCGGCACGATGATCGCCAGCGACGAGGGCAGAACCATTTCACGCTGAGCGCCGGCGGTCGAAATCGCGACGCAACGGGCGTAATCCGGCTTTTCGGTGCCTTCCATGATGCCCGGCCTTTCCTTGAACTGGCGACGGACTTCCTCGACCATCGAGCCGGCGGCGCGGCCGACCGCTTTCATGGTCATCGCGCAGAAGACAAAGGACATCATGCCGCCGATGAAAAGGCCGCAGAGCAGCAACGGATTCATCAGATGCAGTTCATACTGCTGAACCATGCGTTCCAGCACCGAGGGAACATTGGCGGTGGTCACCGCTTCGACGGTGGTGGTGACGGTCTTGGCGGCCGCGTCGGCGACCTGCTCGACCTTGGCGACGGTGACGGTGGCGGCGCCGGCGACCGCGTTTTCGACCGCGGCCGGGACTTTGGCTGAGAGGCCGAGCTTTTCACCCCAGATACGGGCTTCTTCGAGGAAGGAGGCCAGCAGCGCCAGCGCGGTCAGCGCGGCGGAACCGATGGCAAAGCCTTTGCCGGTCGCGGCGGTGGTGTTGCCGAGCGAGTCGAGGGCGTCGGTCCGTTCGCGGACTTCGTGGGGAAGCCCCGCCATTTCGGCGTTGCCGCCGGCGTTGTCGGCGATCGGGCCGTAAGCATCGGTGGCGAGCGTAATCCCGAGCGTCGAGAGCATCCCGACGGCGGCGAAGCCGACGCCGTAGAGACCCATCGCGAAGTTGCCGAAGCCGCCGGCCAGGCCAAAGGAGAAGAGAATGCCGAGCGAGATCGTGATCACCGGAACACCGCAGGAGTACATCCCGGTGGCGAGACCGTCGATGATGGTGGTGGCCGGACCCATCACCGCCTGATTGGCGATGCCCTTGGTCGGCGCGTATTCGTCGGAGGTGTAGTATTCAGTACCCTGGCCGATGATCACTCCGGAGAGCAGACCGGCGGTAATCGAGCCGAAAAGCCCCCAGGTGATGAAATCCATCCAGACCAGGAAGGCCGAGGCGGCCAAAATCATGATCGAGCTGCCGAGCGTCCCGGTGAGGAGGCCGCGCAGGAGATTGCGCTGCGTCGCGCCCTCTTTGCAGCGGACGAAACTCATCCCGATGATGGAGAGCACGGTACCGAAACCGGCGACGATCATCGGCGCGACCACCAGCCGCAACGGATCGTTGCCGACCGGATATTCGGCGGCCACCGCGGCGCCGAGGGCGGCGGTGGCAAGAATCGAGCCGCAATAGGACTCATAGAGGTCGGCACCCATGCCGGCGACGTCGCCGACGTTGTCACCGACGTTGTCGGCGATGGTGGCGGGGTTGCGCGGATCGTCTTCGGGAATGCCGGCTTCGACTTTGCCGACCAGGTCGGCGCCGACGTCGGCCGCCTTGGTGTAGATGCCGCCGCCGACGCGGGCGAAGAGAGCCTGAGTCGAAGCACCCATCCCAAAGGTGATCATGGTGGTGGTAATGTGAGTGAACTTGGCACTTTCGGAGCAGTTCATTTCGACGATGTTGAGGCCGAGGAAGTCAAGCCCGGTTTTCATATGCTCGGGGGTGTAGATCAGCTTGTCGAGAATCCAGTACCAAATACAGATATCGAGCAGTCCGAGACCGACCACCACCAGCCCCATCACCGCGCCGGAGCGGAAAGCAACCTGGAGGCCGCGGTTCAGCCCTTCGCTCGCACCCTGGGCGGTACGGCTTGAAGCGGCGGTCGCGGTGCGCATACCGATGTAACCGCAGAGCCCGGAGAAGAAACCGCCGGTCAGGAAGGCGACCGGAACAAACGGATTCTGGATGCCGAAGAAAGCGAGTACGGTGAAAACCACAAAAAGAGCGAAGAAAACGATCGAAACGATCTTGTACTGACGGAAGAGATAAGCCATCGCGCCTTCGCGGACATAGCCGGCGATTTCCTGCATTCTCTCGTTGCCGGGATTGGCCGCCATCATCTTCTTGTAGAAGTTGAAAGCCACCAGGAGCGCGAGGATCGACGCCAGCGGGGCGGCCCACCACATCATCGGCTGACCGGCAAACATGTCCATCTGACTTCCCGCCATGGCGACGGGAGCCGCGGCGTCGGCGGAGTCGGCGGCAGCCGCGCCCAAAGCGCAGAGCAGACCGGAACCCGCGAGCATCAGAGCTCTTCTTTTCATACTTTCATCCTCTTTTGGTTGGTGATAAAATACGGGAGTACCCGAAATTTTGCGATCATAATAACATAGTTTAAAAAAATACAATTGCAAGATTCTTTTTTTGCTGTACATTATAAAAAGTGCAAAAGAGTTCTTTTCAGAAGCATTTTCGCCGCTTCCGCGCCGCCCGGATGGGTCGCCGAGGCGAAAAGGTTTCTGAAAACAACTCAAAAAACAACCCACAACGATGGAGATACGCTCGCAAATGACGACCGAGAACCCGCAACCCGCCGCCGGGGCCGCCGACGAAAGTCCGGTCCGCATCAATGAACTCTTCCAGCAGCGGCTGGACAAAGTCGAGGAACTGCGCGCCGCCGGAGTCAATCCTTTCGGCGAACGCTTCGACGGTGACGAACGCATCGCCGTACTGCGTGCCAAATACAAACCCGAATGCACCGACAAACAGCCGGCCGTCGCCGCCGGACGGTTGATGGCGATGCGTCTGATGGGCAAATCGATTTTCGCCGACTTGCAGGACAGCACCGGCCGGATGCAACTTTTCGTGGGCAAAAACGACCTTGGCGAAGAGGCTTTCGCCTTTTTCAAACGGCTTGACATCGGCGACCTGATCGGGGTCGAGGGCGACCTTTTCATCACCCGGATGGGAGAACTGACCATCCGGGTCGAGAAAGTGTCGCTGCTCTGCAAATCGCTCCGCACGCTGCCCGAGAAATTCCACGGCATCAGCGATATCGAGCAGCGCTACCGTCAGCGCTATCTTGATTTGATCATGAATCAGGAGAGCCGCGAAGTCTTCCGCAAGCGGGTCCGGATCATCAGCGAAATCCGCAAATTCATGGAGTCCCGCGGCTTTATGGAGGTCGAAACCCCGATGCTCCAGACCCTCGCCGGCGGCGCGTCGGCCAATCCGTTCAAAACATTTTACGAAGCGCTCAATTCGCCGATGTTCATGCGCATCGCCCCCGAGCTCTTCCTCAAGCGGCTCCTGGTCGGCGGTTTCGAGCGGGTCTATGAAATCAACCGGAACTTCCGCAACGAGGGGATCGACCGCCGCCACAGCCCCGAGTTCACCATGATGGAGATCTATCAGGCCTACGGCGACTGCCGTTCGATGATGGAGCTGATCGAGGAATTGATCACCACGGTGGCGATGAACGTGGCCGGAACACTTCAGATCGACCACGGCAACGGCAAGGTGATCAACCTTGAAAAGCCCTGGCGGCGGGTCACCTACCACGACCTCGTCCGCGAAAAGGGCGGCGCCGACTGGTTCGACGTCACGCCGGCGGAGAGGCTCAAGCGCGCGCAGGCTTTCGGCCTTGCGGTCGATGAGAAGACGCCCGACCTCGAAGTGACCAATGAAGTCTATGAAAAACTGATCGAGCACACGCTGATTCAGCCGACCTTTGTGATGCGCATGCCCGCCCAGCTCCTGCCGCTGGCCCGCGCCTGCAAGGACGATCCTTCGGTGGTCGATGTCTTTGAACTCGAAATCAACGGGCAGGAGATCGCTCCCGCTTATTCCGAACTCAACGACCCGATCGAACAGCGCCGCCGCTTCATGGAACAGTACGAGCGCGAAAAACAGCCCGGCGACAAAGTCTCCGACAAAGTTGACGAGGACTTTTTGGTCGCGCTTGAGCACGGCATGCCGCCGGCCGGCGGAATGGGGGTCGGCATCGACCGTCTGGTGATGCTGCTGACCGCGGCGGAATCGATTCGCGACGTGCTGCTTTTTCCGCACATGCGGCCCAAAAAGTAAACGTTCCGCCCGATTTGCCTCCAAACCCGCGCCGCTCCGCCCGCCAAGGCGGAGCGCGCGCCCCCACCCCGGAAAGCGACACGATGGCCGAAGAACAGCAAAATCTCTTCAGCGCGACGATTCGCGGGGAAATCACCCGGATCATCTACGAAAACGATGATCAGACCTACACCGTGCTCCGGCTGCTGACCGAAGACGGCGAAAAAACCGTGGTCGGAACCATCCCCCAGGTCGCGCCGGGACAACACCTGGAAGTCACCGGGCGCTGGGAGAAGCACGCCGATTTCGGCTCGCAGTTCCGCGCGTTCAACTTTCGGCCGATACTGCCCTCGACCTCCACCGGGATCGTTCGCTTTTTGAGCTCCGGGGCCATTCCCGGGGTCGGCGAAAAAACCGCCGGGGCAATCGTCGATTACTTCGGCGCCGACACTCTTGACGTGCTGGAGAAATTCCCCAAGCGCCTCAGGGAAGTGCCCAAGATGAGCGAAAAGAAGGCGACCGCGATCGCCGCCGCCTGGCGCGAAAGCGCAAGCAGGCGCGATACCTTTATCTATCTTCAGGGCCTCGGCATCACCCCGGCTTACTGCAACAAACTCTATCAGCAGTACGGCAACCTTGCCTCCGAGGTGGTTCGCGCCAATCCTTACCGCCTCGCCGAAGAGGTGGACGGAATCGGGTTCCTCAAAGCCGACGAGATCGCTTCCGGGCTCGGCATCGCCAAGGATTCGCCGGAGCGGCTGACCGCCGCCGCGGTCTACCAGATGAACCAGTTGACCGGCAACGGCCACGTCGGTTATCCCGAGGAGCAGTTTGAAATCTGTGTCGCCGAAATGACCGGCCTCGAACCGGAAAAAGCACGCATCGGCATCAACCGCGCCCTCGAACGCCGGATGCTGGTCCGCCAGAGCGGCATGCTTTACGCCCCCGCGCTCGCCCGCGCCGAACGCGAACTTCCCGAATTGATCGGAAGGCTCGCCGCAGTCAAAAACTTTGCCGGCAAACGCCTGCTCGACGACGGACGCAAAAGCAAAATCGAACTCAGCGACGAGCAGCGTTCCGGCTGCGACCGGATGACGCTTGCCCCGCTCGCCATCATCACCGGCGGCCCCGGCGTCGGCAAAACCACCGTGATCGGCGAAATCGTGCGCCGGGCCAAAGCGGCCGGACTCAGAATCGCTGCCGCCGCCCCCACCGGAAGAGCCGCCAAACGACTCAGCGAAACGACCGGACTCACCGCCAAAACGCTCCACCGGCTGCTGATGTTCGACCCCAAAACCGGCCGGTTCGGCTTCGATGAAACCAATCCTTTGCAGTGCGATCTGTTGATCGTCGATGAAGTTTCGATGCTTGACATTCTGCTGGCGCTGGCGCTTTTCCGGGCGATTGAGCCGGAAACCAGTGTGCTTCTGGTCGGCGACCGCGACCAGTTGCCGTCGGTGGGGCCGGGAACGGTTTTCGCCGACCTCATCGCGTCCGGATTGTTCCTGACCACTCACCTCACGAGGGTCTTCCGCCAGGCCG
>JBFWIO010000178.1:0-6809 GCA_050255955.1 Victivallaceae bacterium | reverse complement strand
GGTGTCGGCTCCGCCGACTTCGGGGGGAGCGCTTCGCTTAGCTTCGCTCCGGTGGAGCCGGAGCGACCAGCGCTGTTCGCGCGCTGGACTGCGACTCCGTACGACGGAGGGCGGGCCGCAAGCTTCGCTTGCTTTTTTTTGAGCCTGCGGCGCTTTTTTATTTTTTTTCAGGCAAAGACCAGCGTCAATGCCATCACCAGCATCCCCGCAATCAACCCGTAAATCACCAAATGATGCCGCCCGTACTCCTCCGCCAACGGCAACAACTCGTCAAACGAAATATACACCATAATCCCCGCCACCGCCGCAAACGTCAACGCCAATAACGACGGCGTCAAAAACGGCATCAATACCAACCACGCAATCACCGCCCCCACCGGCTCCGCCAACCCCGACAACATCGACCAGTAAAACGCCTTGCGCCGACTCCCCGTCGCAAAATATATCGGCACCGATACCGTAATCCCCTCCGGAATATTGTGGATCGCCACCGCAATCGCTATCGAAATCCCCGTCACCGGCTCCGCCAACGCCGCACTGAACGTCGCCATCCCCTCCGGAAAATTGTGAATCCCGATCGCCAACGCAAACAATATCCCGCTGCGTACCAGTTTATGACGGTGCCGCGGCTCCGTCATCTCCTCAACCTTGCGCACCTCATGCGGATTCTCATCCGCCGGCACCAGACGGTCTATCAACATCGCCAACCCAATCCCGCCAAAAAAAGCCGCAATCGCATATAGCGAACCAGTCTGCTTGCCGTAAATTTCAACCAGCTTGTGATTGGCCTGTCCCAACAGCTCGGTCAGCGAAATGTAAATCATCACCCCGCCCGAAAATCCCAGCGATACCGCCAGAAAACGAGTGTCCGAACGGTTCGAGAAAAAAGCAAGGCAACTGCCGATCCCGGTCGCCAGACCGGCAAACAAACTCAGCCCGAGTCCCCACAAAATCCGGTCAAAACCGATCTCCATAACTACCGTCACTCCCCCAAATTTCAGTCCTGAACCGGAAAACGGCGCAGCAACTCCTCAATCTTGCCGCCCGCCAGAGGCTTGAGCAAAACATCGGAAAAAAGACTCATATCAAAATTGGCCCCCGCCTCGATGTCGGCTGTCACCGCCACAATCGGCATGTCCTCAAAGCCATCAAGCTCACGGACTTTTCGCGCCAGCGCCGAACCATCCATCTCCGGCATCCAAATGTCGGTCAAAATCATGTCCGGCTTGTCCTTATCCAGCATCGACAAGGCTTCCGCACCGGACGCGGCCAGGCGGCATTCGATGTTGAACGGCTGGAGTTTCGCTTTGAGGACTTTGAGGTTGATCGGGATGTCGTCCACCAGCAACACCCGGCGCGCCGGCCAGCCCGGCCGGACAGGATCGGCATCGTGCGGCGGCGGCACCTCCGCCGCGGCCGGTTCGTCGGTGTCAAGGTCGTTGAGAATGATCGTAAAAATCGAGCCTTTGCCGATCTCACTCTGGAGTTTAAGCTCGCCACCCATCTTTTCCAACATCTTCTTGGCAATCGCCAGCCCCAGCCCGGTGCCCTGGTAAACCCGGGCGCCGCGCACATCGTGAAGCTGGACAAAAGGATCGAAAATCCGCCGCATCGCCTCTTCGCTGATCCCGATGCCGGTGTCTTTGACACTGATCTCGAGCCGCCCCGATTTCGCACCCGTGACGCTGAAAGCGACGTCACAGCGCACCTCACCCTGATGCGTGAATTTCATCGCGTTGCCGATCAAATTGAGCAGAATCTGACGCAAACGCTGAATATCGATCGAGATCAGCGGCAGCTTTTCCGGAATTTCGAGGATCAACGGAATGTTTTTCTTTTTTGAAATATGCTTGAAAATCGAACATATATCGCTCACCAGTTCGGTGATGTCGCAGAATTCGTATTGCAGCGTCAACTGCTCGGCTTCGAGTTTGGACAAGTCGAGAATGTCGTTGATCAAGCGCAGCAGCGCATTGCCGGCGATGTTGATGTTTTCGATGTATTCGCGCTGCTCCGCCTGGCCGATCGACTGACTCTGCAAAAGTTCGCTCAAGCCGATCACCGCATTGAGCGGAGTCCGGATTTCATGGCTCATGGTGGCAAGAAACGTGCTCTTGGCCCGCTCCGCCGCCTGCGAGGCGGTCAGCGCGGCCCGGAGATCACGCTCTTTTTGCCACAGCTGGCGGTCGAGACTGTTGCGCAACAACAGCATTTCCACCACCCGCGCCGCTTCGCTCATCATCCGCAGCTCAGGCTCAGCAAAAGGAGTGGTTCCACGCCGCATAAAACCGATGTGACCCCAATATTCACCGTTGAAATTGATCAAGTTGCAGGCCGCCGCATCAATCTGGAAATAATCGAAGTACGCCTCAACTTCGGCACGCAACGCCGCCGGCCGCAGCGACGAATCCCCCCTGATCGCCGTCAGCATGTGACCGGAGCGGAATGCCTCCAGACAATGCGGCGTAACCACCAGCGGCTCCGGCAGCCGAATCTCGTATCCGGGCCGGTACCAGGCCGATTCCACCATCGATTGATTGTGGCGGTTGCGCACAATGCAGCAGATTTCGGCGCCCAGCGCCTTGCCGATCTCCGCGGTGATCGCATCCAGCGTCACCTTCTTTTCGCCGTTGGTGACGATCAATTCGGTACAGCGCCGGAGAATCATCGAGTTGCTGAGGTAGGACTCGACCAGCCGGCGGTTTTCGTTGAGCTCGGTGACATCGACCAGCGCCTCCAGCACAGTGACCACTTTGCCATCCTTGACGATCGGCCGGGTGCAGACCTGAAAGTCGCGGTGCCGCATCGGGCGCATCGCATACTGGGGCTCGCCGCTCTCCAGCGTCCGCCTGACCGGACAGTCCTCGTCGATGCCCTCTTCAAGGCAGAAAATGTCGTGACACGGCTTTTCGCTCAACACCGCACCGTCGCCGAGGCCGAAAACCTCCTTGGTTTTGGAATTCGCCGCGATCACATTCTGATCGGCGTCGAAGATCAGCAACGGCACCGGAGCGACTTCGAAAATCAGGTTTTTGAGTTGCTCCTCACGCAGTGCCTGCTGCCAGACCAGGTCGCGGCCGATGTAGATTTGCAACGTCCGCCCGATCAGATTCATCAATCCGGTCTCATTGTCGCCGAACCGCAATTCCTCCCGGCAATGCAGTCCGAGGTGACCCCAAACCTTGCCGCCGACCATGATCCGCCGGCAAAAAAGCGTGCGGACCTGATAGTGCTCAAAATAAAAATCAAGATCCGCCTGAAGCTCCGGCGGAAAATTGCGTTCGCTCGCAAGCGCGTATAAATATTCATTTTCCCAGATAAAATCCTTGATCGCGGTCAGCGGTTTCGGGATGTTCCGGAGTGTATCCCCATCGCCATTGCGGTCCCAGACCGCCTTGAGCGCAAAATCCGAGACAAGCTCGCCCCGGTAGACAAAAATGGCGCAGGTGTCTGCCCGGAACAGGGTGCCGACCCTGGTCACCACCCGGCGGAGAGCATCGTCGAGATTCTTTTCATTGGTGAGAATCTCGAAGCACTCCTGATTGATCTCCATTTGCACCAGAAGATTGCTCTGGTGAAGATTGATCCGGTTGAGTTCCTCCACGTTACGCTCAAGCTCCCGCTTGCGTTCATTGCGTTCATAGCCGATTCCGATGATGCTGGCAATGTTGCCGAGAAGTTCGGAATCCGCATCCGCGATCACCCGCGTTTCACGGACAAAGTCGAAACCGCAGAAACCGCGAAGACGCCCGCCGGAACGGATTCCCATCAGCAGCAGCGATTTGATATCCTGACTTTGAAGCAGCGCCCGGAAAGGATCGGCCGGGTCCATTGCCGCGACTTCGGGAATGATGATGCGGTCGGTGGTTTCCAGTTGCTGATACCAGGGCCGGAAAACCGAGACCGCGAGGTTCTGCATGTTGTCGATCTGCGGGGTGATTTCCGGTGCGCACCACTCGATAATATTGGATACCGTGTCGTCCCCGGAATATTCAAAAATATAGGCGCGGTCGGCACCGAAAAACGGTCCGGCATCGGCGACGATATCATTGAGCACAGAGGCGAAATCCCGCTCCGAAACAACCAGTTCCAGGAAGTGCCGGGTGATTTTCTCGTGCCGGATGTAGGTCTCCAGACGGGCGATTGTCGCCGACTGTTGCTCCTCGGCCCGTTTGAGGTCGGAAACGTCGGTCGCAACACCGACCAGGATCTGGTGTCCGGTACTGTTGCGGTAAACCAGCTTGTGGGTTTTGAGGAAGACGGTTTCGCCGTTGACGGTCAAATCTTCGAGGACTTCACCGCTGCCGCGGGCGGCGATGGCAAGGTCGTCGCGCCGGAATTGCTCCGCCAAAGCCGGCGGGAAAAATTCGAAATCGGTTTTGCCGACAAGATCATCGCGACTGTTCAATCCGGCGTAGCGGGCAATCGTCTCGTTGGCCAGAATATAGCGGAATTCATCGGTGAGGTCTTTGGCGAAGAGGCCGCCCGGCATCGCATTGAGCATGTTGTCGATCAGCAACAGGGCGTCCTCCGCCTGCTGCTGGGCAATCCTGATGTCGTTGATGTCAAAGCCTACGCCGATCAGCAAATGTTCCCCGTTGGCCCGGCGGAACGGCGCTTTGATGATACGGTGAAAGCGCATCTGGCCCTCGACCATGACGGCGCGGGTGGTTTCAATTTTGCTTTCGGAGGCCTGAATGTCCTCCAAATTGGAGATTTCGGCGACGGCGCGGTCGAGCACCTCGAAATTATTTTTCCCGATGATTTCTTCGCGGGGTTTGCCGATGTATCGGCAAAAGTTTTTGTTGACGTAAACAAAGCGGAAGTCGTTGCGCACATCCTTGACGAAAATATAGCCCTCGACGGCATCGAAAAAGGTCTCCATCATCTTGAGTGAATCGTGCGCCGCCATTTCACTTCGCTTGAACTCGGTCACCTCGTGAACCAGACCGTAGATCGAGTCATGGTGATCGTATTCGCCGCGGCTCAGCACCGCACGCAGCACAAAATAACGGATATCGGCGCCGTGACCGCCGCGATAGCTGACTTTGAGCTCCGGAATCTCCTTTTGGCGCAACCGGTTCCAACCTTCCTGGAGCGGCCCGGCGTCATCGCGATGAACCCACTGGTCAAAGGGTAGCGGCCGCCCGTCGCGGCGCGGCCACATGGTGTCATCGAGCAGGGCGCAAAAGCAAACTTCATCCTCCGGTTTGCAATTGAAGTAACCGAGCGAGGCGATCGACTCGCTCTCCTTGAGCAATTGGTGGCTCCGGCGCATCTTGTCGCGGAGGTCGTATTCATTGGTGACGTCGCGGAACACCAGGATGCCGCCGATGATGTCCCCCCGCCCGTTGCGGATCGGAGCCGCGCTGTCGGCAATGTGAAAACGGCTGCCGTCGCGGGCGATCAGGTCGGTATGGTTGGCGAGTTCAACGATTTTGCCGGTCGAAATCGCCTTGGCCAATGGCGAAGGCATCGGGGTTTCGTCGAGGTAGCTGACAATCCGGAAAATATTCGCGAGGGGAGTCCCCGCCACCTCTTCGGGCCGGTACCCGGTCAGGGCGGCGGCGACCGCGTTCATCATGGTCACATTTTCATGTTCGTCGGTCACCACCACCGCGTCGCCGATCGCCTCCAGCGTGAGCTTGTAACGCTCCGCCTCGATCGCGGTTTCATAACGCAGCCGGTTGAGTTCGGTAATGTCAAGCGAAACGCAGATCGCAGTCTCGGTTTTGAAATAAGCGGGATCGAATTGAGAAAATCCGGTGCGACGGGTTTCGTCGGCATATTCGAAGTCGTCGGAATATTCGCCTCCCTCGTCGAGGACCTTGTTTACCGCCTTCAGAATCTTGTCCCGGGTCGAGGGCTGAATTCGGGCGGCATAGACATTTTCGCTGGCAATCACTTCATTATTGTCGTTATGCTGGCCGCGGCCGATGTGACGGTACCGGATGTTGCCCGCGCGGTCAAAAATGAAAATCCGCACCGGCATCGCCGCCAACAGCAGATTGGCGAAATTGGTCTTGCGGTAAAAACGGAAAAAGGCGACTGAGATGCCGATTAACGCGCCGCTGATCACCACGCTCCAGATCAGCATCCCGAGAAAAGCCGGCGAAACGAGGATTTCCAGCCAGTCGGGCGGACGGTTGATGAACTCGACCTGCCGTCCGAGCCGGTCGGGGTCGGCCTTGGCCGCCCGGATCGCGGCGTGGTCGAAAATTGGCGCGGCATCACCGACCCGGTCCGCTACGGCAGCCGCCGACCCCTGTCGCAATATTGCTCTGGCGGAATCCACCGCAACTTCGGCATTTTCCCGGTTTTCCGAGAGATAGCCACCCAGCGCCCCTTTGCCGAGCACCGCGTCGGTGGATACGAAAAAGGGAATTCCGACCTCTCTGACAAATGCCTGAAAAAAAACCTCGCGTGACGGATAACGGTCACTCCTGAGCCCGTGCCAGGGGAGAAAAACGGCAAAAGCGCCGGAGGAACGTTTGCGCAATGACTCCAGCAGCGCATCCGAATTCGAATACTCCGCGCCGTCGATCAAAGTTACCGTCGAGCGCCAGTTTTCGGGAAGCGCCTTTCGCAGCGCGGCGAGATCGGCCCGGCTCTCGGCGGTGTCGTCGGCGATGACGAACGCCGGGGCGTCGTCGCCGAAAAGTTTCTTGCCTGCCGACAGTGAGGCAAGCACATCATAACCGGGGCCGACAGTGGTCTGATTGGTGTGGTGTTTGCGCTTCTCGGCCATATGCCGGGTGGAGCAGTTGCCGAGCACCGGCAGCCGGTGCGGAATATCGGAGTTGCGTTCT
>JBFWIO010000177.1:0-6836 GCA_050255955.1 Victivallaceae bacterium | reverse complement strand
GATCGGCGCAGTTTTCAACAAGGACTACGATTACTGGTCCGATGCGCTCCGCGAGGCGGAACTTGAGCGATATGATCTGGAGGCCGGGGCGATTCTCGAATGTCCCGACGGCGCTACGGTCGAAGTCAACCGTCAGATCGTCCACTGGGACCCGTACAACGTGCCGATCATTATCGAAGAAGACGGCGTGGTCGAACTTCACGACCTGATCGACGGCGTGACCATTTCGCGCACCAAGCGCGGCAGCTCCGACGACAACACGGTTATGGAACACCGCGACGACTTGCACCCCCAGATCGTGATCAAGGACGTCAACGGCGAATTTCTCGCCAACTATCCGCTGCCGGCGGGGGCGTTCCTGATGACCAAGGCCGGGGCCAAGGTCAAGCCCGGTATGGTGGTTGCCCGCGTGCCGCGCTCCAGCGCCAAGAACAAGGACATCACCGGGGGTCTTCCCCGTATCGCCGAACTCTTTGAAGCGCGCATTCCCAAGGATGTCGCCGAAATCGCCCGTATCGACGGGATTGTCGAAGTTGACAAGATCACCCGCGGCAAACGCCAGCTGGTGATCCGCGATCCGGAGTCGAACCAGGTCGAAGAGCACAACAACATCCCGGCCAACAAGCACCTGACCGTCAGCAAGGGCGATTTCGTCCGCAAGGGCCAGAAGCTGACCGAGGGTTCGGTGGTTCCCCACGCGCTGCTCGAAGTTTGCGGCGCGCAGGAACTCCAGCGCTATCTGGTCGATGAAATCCAGCTGGTCTATCGTGCCCAGGGCGTCGAAATCAACGACAAGCACATCGAAATCATCATCCGTCAGATGATGCAGAAGGTGCGCATCTCCGACGCCGGCGGCAGCGATTATTTGCCCGGCGAACAGCTCGATCACAGCGAATTTGAAATTCTCAACCGCAGTCTCAAAGAACGCGGCGAGCGTCCGGCCACCGCCGAGCCGATCCTGCTCGGGATTACCAAGGCCTCGCTGGAAACCGAGAGCTTCATCAGCGCGGCGTCGTTCCAGGACACCACCCGCATCCTGACCGAGGCGGCAACGCTCGGCAAGGTCGATAATCTCAACGGGTTCAAGGAAAACGTGATCACCGGTCACCTCATTCCGGCCGGCACCGGTACCGAGAAGATGCAGTCCATCCGGCTCAAGTATCTCGGCCAGGAAATCGAGCCCGAACTGCCGGAAATCGTCGAGGAAGACCGCGCTACGCGGCTTTTCGGCGCGGCGGCCGATGATGACGATGTGGCGATCGACTGGGGAGACGACGACGATGACGTGGTCGATGAGGAAGAAGACGGCGACGAGTTCCCCCAGGAGGAACTGATCGCTGAATTCGACGGCGACTCGATGTCGATCGACGAAGAACAGCCGTAAGCGGAAATTTCCGGCCGGGTCCCGCTTTTGCGGGCCGGCCGCGATCCAAATCAACGACAGGAAACATGCGACGAAGCCCGGCGGACCACCGCCGCCGGGAGGCTGGGAGCGACCGAAGCGGCTCCCGGCCGAGCAGAGTCCGGCACATGCGGCTGGACGCCGGCGACGGCGTCACCCGGTATGCGGCGTTTTGCGCGCCGCCCGAAACGGGTCAATCAGTGCGGGACACCCGGAGTTCGCCGTGGAAGCGGCTCCGGCAGAAACGCTCCTCACCCATTCAAGTGGTTTTGAAGCGGGTGGTTTGTCGTTTTTTTGTCGATTTTTTTGGCGTTTGAATTTGCAATCGCAACGATCAGGGAGTACATTAGTAGTCTTTGGTATAATAAGCAACATTGTAGCTATTAGATAAAAAAGCCGTAAAAAGCAAAAAACAGGACTCTTTTTATGCCGACAATCAATCAATTGGTGCGTTTCGGACGCGACAAGAAGATCAAGAAGAGCAAATCCAAAGCTCTCAGCGCCTGCCCGCAGCGCCGCGGCGTCTGCACCCAGGTGACCACCCGCACTCCGAAAAAGCCGAACTCGGCGTTGCGCAAAATCGCCCGCGTCCGTCTCAGCAACGGTTTTGAAGTCACCGCCTACATCGGCGGCGAAGGTCACAATCTCCAGGAGCACTCGGTGGTGCTGGTCAAGGGCGGCCGCGTCCGCGACTTGCCGGGGGTCCGTTATCACATCGTCCGCGGTGCGCTCGACAGCCTCGGCGTCGATAAGCGTCGTCAGGGTCGCTCGAAGTACGGCGCCAAGACCCCCAAGGCGGGTCAGGAAGCCGCCGCCGGCAAGAAGAAAAAGTAATTGACCTCAATTATCAATAAGGACTGTTTTCATGAGAAGACGCAGAGCTGAAAAGCGGGAACTGATTCCCGATGTGAAGTACGACAGCATGTTGGTCGCCCGTTTGATCAATACCATCATGATGCAAGGCAAAAAAGCCACCGCCCAGAAGATCGTCTACGGCGCGCTCGAAATCATCAAGACCAAGAAGCCCGATGTTCAGGCGATCGAAGTCTTCAATCAGGCGCTGGAAAACGTCAAGCCCAAGCTTGAAGTCAAAAGCCGCCGCGTCGGCGGTGCGACCTATCAGGTTCCGGTCGAAGTCGAACCGGCCCGTCAGGTGGCGCTGGCGATGCGCTGGATCTCCGGCTATTCCCGCGGCCGCAAAGGCAAACCGATGATGGAAGCCCTCGCCGGTGAATTGCTCGATGCTTACGACAATACGGGTTCTTCGATCAAAAAGAAAGAAGATACCTTCAAAATGGCGCAGGCGAACAAAGCGTTCGCCCACTATCGCTGGTAATCCGGCGGAAGGCAGACGAAAATCATGGCATCTGAACAAGACAAAGTATTCCACGAATCCCCCTCACGCGGCACCGGCTTGCGCAATGTCCGCAACATCGGGATCATGGCCCACATCGACGCCGGCAAAACCACGCTGTCGGAACGGATTCTCTTTTATTCCGGCGTCAACTACAAAATCGGTGAAGTCCACGAAGGCACCGCCACCATGGACTGGATGGAACAGGAACGCGAACGCGGTATCACGATTACCTCCGCGGCGACCACCTGTTTCTGGAACAATCACCGCATCAACCTGATCGACACCCCCGGACACGTTGACTTCACCGCTGAAGTCGAGCGTTCGCTCCGCGTCCTCGACGGCGCGGTCGCGGTATTCTGCTCCGTCGGCAAAGTCCAGCCCCAGACCGAAACCGTCTGGCGCCAGGCCCAGAAATATCACGTTCCCGTGATCGCCATGGTCAACAAGATGGACCGCACCGGCGCCGATTACTGGGGCGTGGTCGAGCAGATCAAGTTCAAGCTCGGCGCCACCCCGGTTCCGCTGATGATTCCGATCGGCAAGGAAGCCGACTTTGTCGGCGTGATCGACGTGGTTGAGAACAAGGCGGTCTACTTTGACCTCGATGAACACGGCATGGAACGCCGCATTGTCGATATTCCGGCCGAGCTTCAGCAGCAGCGCGACGATGCCTACCGTCACGCCATTGAGTGTCTCGCCGAAGTTGACGACGAAGTTATGGAAATCTTCCTCGCCGACGAAATTCCGAGTCACGATGTGGTCAAAGCGGCCCTGCGCCGCGCCACGCTGGCCGCCAAAATCGTTCCGGTCGCCTGCGGTACCGCGTTCAAGAAAAAGGGTGTTCAGTGCCTGCTCGACATGGTGGTGGATTATCTTCCCTGCCCGGTTGACGTCTGGGATATCAACGGCACCGATCCTTATACCGGCGAGCCCAAGACCCGCCACGTCGGCGACCTCCAGCCCTTTGCCGCGCTGGTGTTCAAGATCATGACCGACCCCTTTGTCGGCAAACTTTACTATTTCCGCGTCTACAGCGGCGTCGCCTCGCAGGGCATGAGCGTCTACAATCCGCGTACCGGCAAGCGTGAACGTCTCGGCCGGTTGCTCCAGATGCACGCCAATGAACGCAAGGAAATTCCGGACGTCTACAGCGGTGACATCGCTGCCGCGGTCGGTCTCAAGAACGCCACCACCGGCGATACCATCTGTCTCGAAGACGATCCGATCGTGCTCGAATCGATGCACTTCCCGGAACCGGTGATCTCGATCGCCGTCGAGCCGAAGTCGTCGGGCGACCGCGACAAGCTCTTCAAGGGCCTCGGAGCCCTGGCTGACGAAGACCCGACTTTCCAGATCAGCAGCAACGAAGAAACCGGCCAGACCATCATCTCCGGGATGGGTGAACTTCACCTTGAAATCATTCTCGACCGCCTGGTTCGCGAATTCAAGGTCGAAGCCAACACCGGCGCGCCCCAGGTGGCCTACCGCGAAGCGCTCCTGGGCGCCGCGGAATCCAACATGAAGTTCGTCCGCCAGTCCGGCGGTCGCGGCCAGTACGGCCACTGCGTCATCAATTTGCTGCCGCTCGAACGCGGCTCCGGCGTGGTGATCGAGAACAAGGTGGTCGGCGGGAACATTCCCAAGGAATACATCAAGCCGATCGAAAACGGGATTCGCGAAGCCGCCGCTTCCGGGATTCTCGCCGGGTATCCGCTGATCGACTTCAAAGTTGAGATCATCGACGGTTCGTACCACCCGGTTGACTCCTCGGAAATGGCGTTCAAGATCGCCGGTTCGATGGCCATCAAGGAAGCCGCCCGCAAGGCGGGGATCATGTTGCTTGAGCCGATCATGCGGGTTGACCTCACTACTCCCGATGAGAACATGGGCGACCTGATCGGCGACATTACCTCGCGTCGCGGCAGCATTGTTGAAATCAATTCGGACGCCGCCGCCAGCTTCACCAAGGTGCAGGCCCAGGTTCCGCTGTCCGAACTCTTCGGTTACGCCACGGCGATCCGTTCGCTGTCCCGCGGCCGTGCCTCCTACGCGATGGAGCCGTCGCACTTTGAACGAGTTCCGAAATCAATCCAAGAAAAAGTTGTGGAGAAAAAATAACATGGCTACGGGCAAAAATCAGCGTATCCGGATCCGGCTGCAGGCTTTTGAGCACCGGATTCTCGACCAGTCGGTCAACGAGATTCTCGAAACCGCCAAACGGACCGGTTCGATGGTGGCCGGGCCGGTGCCGCTTCCGACCCGCTGCGAACGTTACACCGTGAACCGTTCGCCCCACGTCGATAAAAAGTCGATGGAACAGTTTGAAATGCGCACTCACAAGCGCATGATGGATATCATCAACCCGACGGCCAAGACGGTTGACGAGCTCAAAAAGCTCAACCTTCCCGCCGGTGTCGATATCTCGATTAAAATCGGACTTTGAGCCGTTACGGCCGGGGCGCGATGTGATGCGCCCCGTTGCCGGGCCAGTCCGGGATACCGCCGTTCTCCACCGATTGGGAGCGTGTATCCAACGCGAAAGGAGCGCAAATGAAAGGTTTAATCGGTAAGAAAGTCGGGATGACTCAGGTCTACGACGAACAGGGCAGAATCGTGCCGGTAACGGTGGTCGAAGCTGGTCCTTGTGTCGTTGTCGATGTCAAGACCCGCGAACGCAACGGCTACAGCGCAGTCCAGCTGGGCTTCGGCAGCCGCAAAGCGAAGAACATCACCAAGGCGGTCCTCGGCCATTTGGCCAAGGCCGGTCTCAAGGCCGACGCTCCGCAGCCCTCTGTGCTGCGTGAATTCCGGACCGAAACCGACAGCGACCTCGCCCTCGGGACAGTGCTCAACGCGACGGTTTTCGCCGCGGATGACACGCTCGATGTCACTGCGACCACCAAGGGCCGCGGCTTCCAGGGCGTCGTCAAACGCTACCGCTTCGGCGGCGGCCGTGCCAGCCACGGCGGTGCGTGGACCCGTCGTCCGGGTTCGATCGGCTGCCGCGAGTGGCCGGGCAACGTCATCAAAGGCAAGCGCATGCCGGGGCACATGGGCAACGTCCAGCGGACGGTCCAGAATCTCCGCGTAGTGCGGGTTTTGGCGGATGATAACGTGTTGCTGGTCAAAGGAGCCGTCCCCGGCCCCAATGGCGGCACTGTGATCCTCCGGGAAGCAATCAAGGCCAAGAGCAAGTAAGGATTGAAAATCATGTCGAAAGTTTTGGATATTCTTGATTGCAGCGGCGCTCGCGTCGGCGAGTACACTTTGCCGGAAAACGTCATTGAGCTCGAAAAGGGCGAACAGGCGGTGCATGACGCGGTAGTCGCGTTCATGGCCGGTCTGCGCGCCGGCACCGCCAAGGTCAAAGGTCGCGGCGAAGTCCGCGGGGGCGGCGCCAAGCCGTTCCGTCAGAAGGGTATGGGGCGCGCTCGCGCCGGCAGTAACCGCAGCCCGATCTGGGTTGGCGGGGGTACCATTTTCGGGCCCAAGCCGCGCAGCTATGCCAAGAAGCTCAACAAAAAAGTCATGCAACTGGCGCTGAAGCGCGCGATCTCCGAGCGTATTGTTGACGGCGACTTGCTCGTTCTCAACGATTTCGCCCTCGCGGATCACAAGACCAAGAGCGCGGTTGCGGTGTTCAAAAACCTGAAGGTCAACGGCAGCACTGTGCTGCTGTCGATGCCGGAATACGAAGAAATCGCGGTGTGCGCCACCGGCAATCTGCCGAACGTTGTACTGCGCAAGGCGTCGCTCGTCAATGTTTACGAGCTGCTGCGCTTCGGCAAGCTGGTCTTCACCAAAGATGCGCTCGACGTTTTCGTCGGCCGTCTGGCGTAAGGAGTGTGGATAATGAGAACTGCGTTTGATTTGATTATCGCGCCGATGGTCACCGAAAAGAGCAATCAGCTGGTCACCCAGAAGAAGTATGCCTTTAAGGTGAAAACCGATGCCGGCAAGATCGAAATCGGCCGGGCCATTGAAGAGTTGTTCAAGGTCAAGGTCAAGTCGGTCAACGTGATGCACTACTACGGCAAGCCCAAGCGGGCCGGCCGCTCTCCGGTCACGGGCAAGCGC
>JBFWIO010000176.1:0-6840 GCA_050255955.1 Victivallaceae bacterium | reverse complement strand
TGATGCCAACTGCATCAGCAATGCCCGGCAGATCGGCGGGTATTTCCAGTATTATATTGAAGACAATCAGGGTTATTATCCGAATAGTTCCACCGGCAATATCTACAGCGGCGTCGGTGGCGGCAATGCCTCATATGAACCGATCTGGAATAACGTTCTGGCGGTATTGTATGTTTCGAAAGACCCGAGGACCGTCTGGAATATGCGATTGTTCAACTGCCCGTCCCGCTTCCGCCGGCTGCAGACCCCCGGCGGCGCCAACGGCGATACCGGCCGGATCGCCTACGGTTACAACCGGCGCGGACTCGGCAACGTCGGAACCTCGCCGACCAAGGCCAATCAGATCAAAAAACCGAGCCGGATCATCGTCGTCGCCGACGCCATGCGCTGGAGCACCGGTTCGCTCGGCTCGGGCATGATGACGGATTGGTTCGAGCCGTCCTATCTTTTGGATGACAGCATTTCGCCGACCGCCACGGTGAGTTCGAGCAATCAGTACGCACCGGATTTTGTCCACTCCGGTACCGCCAATGTGCTTTATGGCGACGGTCATGTCGCCAAAGGCCGCGGAGAACGCGCGTTTCCCAATAAATCGTATGCTGAAGGTGCTGATTTTGCCCAGGCTACCGCCTTTTCGCCGAATCCTTGGACCAAAACCGGTGACAAGCGTTGAAAAATACCATTTGGCGTGGAAATTTAAGATTGCATAGCGCTATTTCGTTTTTTATTTTGAAAGGATGACAATGAAAAGATTTCTGATGATTCTAACCTTGATAGTCGCCGCGCACGGTTTCGCCGTCGCTCCGGTCAGCCGGGAAGATGCGATCAAAGCCGACCTCGCGGAAAACCGGGCGCTGATCGCGAAATACGGTTCGCTCGAAGCCCTGGCCGAAGCGATCAAGCCGGGCATAGAGGCAAACAACCGGTCAGCCGAGCAAAAAGAGACTGGCAAATGGATCGGAGATTCTTATTATTCACCCGGCATTGTCACCATCGAAAAAGACGACTTCGCCGAATTCAAGGATGCGGCGATCCGTCTCGACCGTTTCTGCAAGAGCCGCAATATTGATCTGATTATCGTCCGGGTTCCCGCCCGGCAGGAGCTTGCGCTGGCCCGCTTCGCCGGCATGCCGGTCGAGCCGGACGTCAGTAATCCGTGGTACCGGCAACTGGAAAAAGAGCTGCTGGAAGCCGACGTTGAATACATCGACGGACTCAAGCCGGTCGGCCGGAGCAAAGGCGATTATCCACTTTATTACTGGTACAACGTACCCGGCGAAGGCCACCCCGCCGAAGGTACGCTTCAGGCGGTCGCCGCCGAAGTCGCCAGTCGCCTCGAGCGTTACAATCTGCCCAAAACCGGCGATTATCATTTCGCGCAGATTGAAGACACCTTTGCCCGCGGCGACGCCGGTCATCCTTATCCCGCCGGCAATCCCCGATACGAGGCGGGCAAACTGGTCAAGTACTCGGTTCTGCTCGATCAGGACGGCAAAGCGCCTCTGATCGGCGAGGAAAACCGCTCACCGGTGCTCTTCATCAGCGACTCTTACGGCGCCTACACCGGCGGTCGCGAAAAGGGCGGCAGCATGCCGCATTACGTGATGGCGCATACCTCCCACCGGCCGGACTGGATGTACCGCAGCGCCAGCAGCGAGGGCGCGGCGACCTTTCTCGCCCGCAAAGGGGCGGACTTTGTCAAGGGGCGCCGGGTGATTGTGCTCAACGCCCATCCCAACAGTCTCAAATGCTGTTCCCGGCTTCCGGACGATGAATTGCTTTATATCGCCCCGGAGCGACTTCATCCGCTGCTCAAGTTCGATGCCAAAAACTGGAACGAACTCAATTTGACCACTCCGGCGGGCGGCGACAGTATCCTGCCAGACGGCGGTTTGCGACTGGCCACGGTCAATCCGGCGCTTCCCAAAATGCCGCGTAACGCGCTCAATGCCAAAATGACCATCAAACTTCCCGCCGAAGCCGTTGCCAAATATCGCGCGGTGCTGGTCGAGTGCACGCTTCGCAAGCACAGTTACGCCAAGTGGACGGTCACTTCCGGCAAGAACTACCAGCGCGACTTCATGTCAACTTCGGAAAAAGTGCCCGTTATCGCCATTCCGATCCGGCTTGACGGCGACACGGTGACGATCGAAC
Source organism: Victivallaceae bacterium (assembly GCA_050255955.1). Classification (GTDB taxonomy): domain Bacteria; phylum Verrucomicrobiota; class Lentisphaeria; order Victivallales; family Victivallaceae; genus JAVBUI01. The sequence goes on along the minus strand of JBFWIO010000176.1, from coordinate 4,686 downwards.
TGCCGAGCGTTCAGAATGAAATGATCATTGACGCCATCACTGTTTCCGGCATCGACTTGTGAGGAAAATATGATGCTCAAAACGTTGTTTACGAGCTTGCTCGGGTTGATCTGTTTTGCCTCCTTCGCGGGGGATGAGGCGGTGATTTATTACCGGAAACCGAGCCGGCTTGATGCGATCGACGCGCCGCTCAATCCGGATCGTGTCGAAATTGTCGAACAAACCTCTTTCGCCAAAGGCAAAGGGGTGGCGCTCAAGAGCGGCATTGAACCGCTGGTCACTTCACGCACCGATCACACCCCGGAACTCACTTTCCAGATCCGGGCCGAAAAACCGGGCCGCTTCCGGCTCACCGCCCATACCGCCGCCGATGCCTATGGTCAAAGTCTGATGCGAACTTGGCGCAAAGAGGACACGACCTATCTTGCCAAGTTGCGGTTTGACGACGGACTGCCGACGCTCCGGCACTGTTTTTCGCCTTGGCGTGCCGCGGACAAGAATGCCACCACCCTCGGTACCTTTGACCTGACCGGAAAGCCGCAGAAATTGACGCTTCAACTTCCGCGCGGTGTCCGGCTTGAGCAACTCGAATTCCGGCTCTGCGTACCGCCCGAAGCCCCCGCGCCGATGCTGAATTACCAGCCCGCCGTCACGCCGCCTCCGCGGCATCCGCGCCTCTGGTTCAATCCGGCTTCGCTCGAGGTCACCCGCCGCAATCTTGAAAAACCGGAGCATCGCGAAATTTACGCCAAAATCCGCGCGTCGGCTTACGCCCCGTTCAAGGGCTTCGCGCCAGGATGGGAAGCGCTGGCCGATCCCAAACTCGAAACAGTGATCGTCAATCAGGCCTTTATCGCGCTGATGGAGAGCGACGCCGCCCTCGGCCGCCGGGCGGTCGAGCACATGAAGGATTACCTCGGTCAGGTGACCTTTGACAACACCGGCGACATTACCCGGATCGTCGGCGGAACGATCTATGCCGCCGCGCTGGTGTATGACTGGTGTTATCCGTATTTCAAGCCGGAGGAACGGCAGTATTTCCGCGAGAAAATGCTCTCATTCGCCTTTGATATGGAAGTCGGCTGGCCGCCCGCCCGCCAGTCGATTGTCTGCGGTCACGGCAACGAGTGGCAGCTCTGCCGCGACCAGCTGGCGATGGCGATCGCGGTTTACGACGAAGACCCGACGCCGTATCTTTATCTGGCCTGGCATGTGTTTGAAAATCTGGTGCCGATGCGGACGTTTGAATATCAGTCACCGCGCCACAACCAGGGCGCCAATTACGGCTATTTGCGTTATCAGTCGGACCTTTACTGCGCCTGGCTGTTTGAACGGATGACCGGCAAACACATTTTCAACGACAGTCTGTTCAAGGTGATTGGTTTCTGGACCTACATGCGCCTTCCCAATGGCGCGATATTTCCCTGCGGCGACGGAGACATTGATTTTGTCTACTGGAAATATCCGCTGACCACCATGTTCGCCCAAGCCGGGCGCAAGAGCGCCCAACTCAAAGGCGAAATGGTGCGGCAGGACAGTCTCAACGAATTTCCGCTGCTGGCGCTGATCCTGAACGATCCCGACCTCAAGCCGGATTTGAGTTTCGACACCCTTGCGACCACGATGGAGTTCGGCCCGATTCTCGGTGGAATGGTGGCCCGGACCGGCTGGGATCTCTCGGACACCTCCAGCGACGTGATCGCTGAAATCCAGGGGGGCGGGTATAATTTCGGCAACCACCAGCATGCCGACTCCGGGGCTTTGCAGCTCTATTACCGCGGGCGGCAGATCGTTGATCTCGGGCAGTATCGTTTCTTCGGCATTCCCTACGATATGGGTTTCGCCAAGCGTTCGGTGTCGCACAGCATGATGCTGGTGACCGATCCCGCCGAGACATTCTTTGAAAACTACCCCAACGACGGCGGCATCCAGCTCAACCGGCGTTCGCCGCTGTCGCCGAAAGAGGTGATGACCGATCCGGCTTTCTATCGCGGCAAAGTCGTCTCGGCGACGTTTGAGCCCGGTGTGCTCAAGCCGTTTTACAGTTATTTCTCGGCCGATCTTTCCGGCGCTTATTCGGACAAAATCAAAAAGTATGTGCGCAGTTTTCTATTCCTCAATTTGAATTCTCCGGAGCATCCCGCGCTGATCTTGCTCGCCGATTACGTCGAATCGGCCAAGGGCGAATTCCGCAAGGAATTGCAATTCAACACCGCATTGCCGCCCCGGACGACAACGGACGGTTTCGTGAGTTTCAACGAAACCCCGGCCGGGAAGGGCAATCTCAACGTGCAACTGCTTCGCCCCCCGCCGGATGACTGGTCGATGACGGTCAAAACCGGTGATGCCGCCTTGACGGTGGGCGACCGGACCTACGGCATCCGAAAACCCGACCACTGGGCCGCCAAAGGCGCCCGGATCCAGTTTTCTCCGAAGCATCCGGCTCAGGTTGATCGATTCCTCACGGTGCTCCAGCCGGCCCCGGAAGGCGTGGCTCCGTATCCGGTCAAGCTGGATGAGGAAAAAGACATGCTGGCGGTGAGTTTTTCCGATTGCGTCGCGGTGCTCAATCGGGACGGAGCGCTTTTTGACCGCGCCTTGACGGTGAAGCTCCCCGCCGGAGCGGAAATCAGGGTTGTCGTCACGTCGCTTGCACCGGGACTCTGGAGCGACGGAAAGACTCAATTTGAGATCGGAGCGGGAAAAAACTGCATCTTTGCCAAATATCCCGGAGCGGCGAAGATCATCTTGACGCCGGTCAAGTTGGAAAATCCCGGAGCGGCCAGATGAATCAGCCGGAAAACTCAAAAATGGCATCGCAGATACCCGCTTTGCGGGCGAACCGCGAGGAGCTCAACCGGGTTGATCTCGCGGTCGAAATCGGCCGCACCGGCCCGGATTACGTGGTCTATGCGCCGAAACATGCCGACGGTTTGGATTTTGACGCCGGCAACGAACAGCCGATGATTTTCGATGCGCCCGGCGGTGTCTTGATGGCGGTCTGGACCCAGAGTTCCTACGAGGGCGCCGGCGATCACCGGATCATGCTGAGCCGCAGCTTCGACGCCGGGCGGAGCTGGGACGGGCCCCGGATGCTGGCGGGCTCGCCCCGTCCTGGCGCGGAGGAGAAACAGGCAAGCTGGGGCTTCCCGCTGATCTCAAAGTCAGGCCGGATTTACGTGATCTACAACCAGTTCACCGGCCGGATCGACTATCACCACCAGATGACCGGCGAGATGGTTGGAATTTACAGCGATGACGGCGGCGGGAGTTGGAGCGCGCCTGCAATGATGGCCGCGCCGCGTTCGCGTTGTTACGACCACCCCGACCGGAGCTGTCCCCCCAACTGGATTATCTGGCAGCGCCCCGAGCGCGATCCTGCCGGTCATTATTATGCCGGCATGACCCGCTGGGTCAGTCCCGAGGTCGCCCGGCGGGTCGCCGGCGAGGCAAAGGGGTTTCATAACGACGAATGCGTGGTTGAATTCATCCGCTTCCTCAATCTTGACGATGACCCCGAATTGCCGGATTTGCGATATCAGTTGATCAATGCCGATCGACAAGCGCTCCGGATTCCCTATTGGCGCGATCCGGCGGTCAGCGTTGCTCAGGAGCCGAGCGTGGTATTCCTGCCCGACGGTCGCTATTTCGCGGTGATGCGGAGTATGACCGGCTACATCTGGTATTCGGTATCGGTGGACGGTAACCGCTGGTGTCCGCCGCGCCCTTTGCGGCGGAGCGACTACGGCGAAGTGATCCGGGCACCGCTATGCTGTACGCCGGTTTACCGGTTGCATGACGGCAGATTTATTTTGATTCATCAGGACAACAATGCCGGGATCGGTATCGCCGACCCGCCGCTGGTGACGCCGGAGAGCCGCCACCCGGCCTGTATCGCCCTCGGTGAATTCCGGCCCGGAGCCGACCAGCCGATTTTCTTCAGCGAGTCGAAGCCGCTGATGGACAACGACGGGGTGAAACTCGGGCCGTTGCAGCGGCTAGATTGCGGGGTCTATCCGAGTTTGACCTGGACCGGCGGCTGCGATGTGCTTTGGCACCCCGACCGCAAATTTTTTATCCTCGGCAAAAAAATCGATCAAAGCGTACTGGCCGGTTTGGCCGTACCGCTTTGACCAGCAGAAAGTATGAATGTGAAGAAAGCTATGAGTGAGAAATTGATCGCCGGATTCGGCGAAGTGATGTTGCGGCTGTCGCCGCCGGAGAAAAAACGGTTTGGCCAGGCTCTGCCGGGGTGTCTTGAGGCGACTTTCGGCGGCGGCGAGGCCAATGTCTGCGCGTCGCTGGCGCTATTGGGAAGCCGGAGCCGGTATCTGACCGCGCTTCCGGATAACCCGGTCGCCGCCGCTTTTGCCGTTCAGTTGCGCGGTTTGGGGGTTGAGGTAGACCGGATCAAATACACGTCAAACGGGCGGATCGGGGTTTACTACGCCGAGCACGGCGCCGACCAGCGCGGGGCCAATGTGGTCTACGACCGCGCCGGTTCGGTGATCGCCGAACTGCCGCCCGAAGCGTATGACTTCGATGCCATGCTCGACGGCGTCGATCATCTCCATATTTCCGGGATCACCCCGGCGATCAGCCGTTGCGGCGCTTTGTCCACGCTCGAATTGGTTAAACAGGCGTCGGCACGGCAGATCACGATTTCCTGCGAGCTCAATTTTCGTA
>JBFWIO010000175.1:0-6841 GCA_050255955.1 Victivallaceae bacterium | reverse complement strand
CGCCGCCTTGTCGCCCGGATTTTTGTCGGGGTGGTATTTGATCGCCAGCTTGCGGTAGGCTTTTTTGATTTCATCGGCGTTCGCTCCTTTGGCGACGCCGAGTGTTTCGTAATAATCCATGATGCGTTATGCTTCCTCAACTTTTGCTTTGCCGGTCGAAACCACCACTTTGGCGGGGCGGAGCAGTCTTTCGCCGATCCGGTAGGCGGCGCTCCATTCTTTGACCACCGAGCCCTCGGGGACGGTGTCGGAGGGCTCCTGCGAGACCGCTTCCTGCCAGGACGGATCAAAGGGCGCGCCGACCGATTTGGGGCGGACCACGCCGAGTTCGTCAAAGGCCTTGGTGTATTCGCCGATGATCATCGCCACGCCCTGTTTGATGGCGTCGATGTTGTCGGATTTCTCCGCCGCCTGCCGGGCCATGGCGAGAAAGTCGAAAACCTGAAGAAAAGGCTGCAGTGTCGAAGCGACGCCAAGCGCGCGGGCGTCGGCCAGCTCCTTGACCATCCGCTTGCGGTAGTTTTGATAGTCGGCCTGCAAATAGAGCAGTTTCTGACGCGCGTCGGCGAGGTCGCGTTTGGCGAGGTCGAGTTCGCTTTCGGTAACTTCGATCCCGGGCATGTTCGCGTCGGTTTCGGCGGTTTCGGCATCCGGGGTGATTTCTTCCGGAGTATCCGGCTGTTCTACGTCTTTGTTCATATCTGGAACCTCCAATCGGGACGGCGGATTTCCGACCCCGGCGCGAAAGCACATGGTGCGCAAGAAAGAGGCGAGCCGCAACGACTTCAGCAAACCGGCGAGGGTATTTCCCGCCGGTTTTCCCTTTCTTCGCGTCACCGTGTTTTCGGGCGAAGTCAAAAACCAACCGTAGTTATATTTACAGGGACATTACTATACATCAACTTCGGCCGGATGTCAACAGCTTGACGCGATCGACGAAGCGGTCGCCGCGCTCCTGGTAATTTTTGAACATATCCATGCTGGCGCAGCCGGGGGCCAGCAGCACGGTTTCGCCGGGCCGGGCGGCGGCCATCGCGGCGTCGATCGCCGCTTCAAAATCGGTGCCGAAGTCAACGCAGTCGATTTTGCCCGCCAGCGTCGCGGCGATTTTCGCGCGGCATTCGCCAAAAAGACAGGCGCGGCGGATTACCGGCGCGAAGTCGGCGAGTTCGCTGAAGTCCATCCCCTTGTCAAGCCCGCCGAGGAGGAGGTGAAAGCCGGTCGTTTCGGGAGCCAGCAGCCGCAGCGCGGCCGAGGCGGCGTGGGGGTTGGTGGCCTTGGAATCGTTGACCACCCGGACGCCGCCGTATTCCCCGACCGGCTCGATGCGGTGGCGGCCGGTCGAGAAATCACGCAGCGCGGCGAGAAATTCCGGCCGGAAAAAGGCTTCCGGCGCGAGCACCCGGCGGATCAGCTCCAGCGCGGCGGCCAGATTTTCGAGATTGTGTTCGCCACGGATTTTGAGCTCGGCAAAGTCGATCAGGAATTTGCCGTCAAGCATAATTCGGCGGCCTTCGCCGACTTCGACGCGTTCAATTGCACCGGGTTCTTTCAGGCTGCGGCCGAAAATCCGGTTCTCCGGCGGCACCAGCCGGAAGATCCGGCGCTTGACCGCTTCGTACTCGCTCCGGCTGCCGTGGTAGCGGTCGAGGTGGTCGCTGCCGATATTGAGGAGAACCGCGGCATAAGGGGCGAAACTCAGCACGTCTTCGAGCTGAAAGGAGCTGGTTTCCACCACCGGCAGCACGCCCGGCGCAAGTTTCCCCTCGATCAGGTCGGCGGCGATGTCGGCAAGCGGCACTCCGATGTTGCCCGCTTCGACCGCGTCCACGCCGGCGGCGCGCAGCAGCCGGACGGTGAGTTCGGTGGTGGTGGTTTTGCCGTCGGTGCCGGTGATGGCGAGGATTTTGCCGGGGAAGTGGCGGAAGCCGAATTCCATTTCGCCGATGAGTTCCCGGCCGCTCGCTTCCGCCGCCCGGCGCAAGGGCGAGGCGGGCTTCATTCCCGGACTGGAGACGATGAGGTCGGCTGCGGTGCAAAGTTTGGCGAAGTCGAGCTCGTCGCCGTCGGCGGCGAGCTTGGCACTGTGGCCGAGGAGGGCGGCGAGGCGGTGTGCGGCGCGGCCGCTGGCGCCGCGCCCGAGGATGACGATGTTCATAACGAGGTCCGGTAGATGCTGTGGCGGCCGAGTTCGAGACATTTCCGCAGCTTGAGATTGAAACGTTGTTCCACCGGCTCGACCGGATCGGCGGAATTGAGGATCACCAGACTTTGGGCCGGGAGTTCGCGAACCCGGCCGCGCGGGCCGTCGAAGCGCCAGATATCCCCGCCGAGCCCGGCAAGCTGGCCTTGGAACATCAGCGACCACGGGTCGGAGGAGAAACTCAGATAAACCGCCGGCGGCGCGGGGAGTTCAAGTTTGCGGTACTGCGTGAAGAGTTCACGCGGCCGGAAGTCGCCCCGCATATAGTAGGGGGCAAAAAAGTCGTCGCCGCCCGCCCCGCCGAAACGGCGCGAAAAAGCGATTTTGAAAGCTTCGCCGTTCTCCACCGCGCCCCACACCAGCACCGCGCCGGTGAGGGCATAGAGAAACGTCTTGCCCGACCAGCGCTTGCGGCAGCGCTCCTGATAGGCCACCAGCCGCCGGATCGCCCCGGCCAGCAGCAGGATCCAGAGCGGCCAGAGCGGAAAAAAGGTGCGCGGGAAGGGGGCGATGCTGAGCACCAGACAGACCGGAATCGGCAGCAGGAGAATCGCCGCCCGCGCCGAAAACGTCCAGTTGTAGCCGGGCCGGAAACAGAGCAAATTGGCCCCCAGCACCACCGGCAGGATCAGCATGGCGAAGCCGACCGCAAAGGCGGCATAAGTCGCCTTGAGCGCGGCAAAGCCGTCACTCCATCCCTCGCCGAGCCGGAGCACCCCGAGGAAGGGGCGGAAAATCGGCAGATAGAACACGGCAAAGGCCGCCAGCGGCAGCGCCGCCAGCACATAGAGCCGCCGGTTCCGGCAACAGTCGCGGCCGCAGAGGGGGAGCGCATAAAGCACCGCCCCGGCGAGCCCGACAAGGTTGGTCGGGATGGTGCCGATGGCGAGAAGCGAAAGCACAAAAAACCATGCCGCCCATTTTTTTGACCCGTTGCCGGCGTAGTTGAGCGCGGCGTCGGCGGCGAGGGTGATCCAGAGCGCCGAGAGCATATACCCCCGGAGCGCGCTGCCGTAGATCGCAAAGGGGGGCGACACCGCCCACGCCGCCAGCACCACCAATAGCACGAGTCTGCCCATTCGCACCCGGAAGCGGCAGTAGAACGCCGCCAGCGTCGCCAGCGCGGTCGCCAGCGGCAGCAGTCGCAGCCAGAGCGAAAAGTCGAGCCCGCCGGGCGTAAAATCTTTCCAGTAATGGAGCAGTACGGTATGGACGATCTGGTTGTTGGGGATGACGTAGTTGCGATAGATTTCGCCCGGCGAGCCGAGAAATGCGAAATTGAGCAACGTCAGCGCCTCGTCGAACCACAAATCGCGCTCCAGAGCCGGAGCCGTACGCCACAGTGCCGCCGCCAGAATCGCCGCCAGCGGCAGATAACGGCGGAGCAGAAGATGTTTAACCATTATCATGTTTCTTTCTTTGTCGCGAGAATATATTCCGAATTTCGGATGAAAGCAAGTTCTCCGCTTGCAAAAAGCGGCTTTTTCGAGTATTTTATGACAATGGATAAAACGATGCCGAGGAGAGGATAAATGATGACTTTGGGTGAACTTGAGACGAAGTGCCGCGCCGCCGGCCAGGAGCATCTGCTGCGTTTCTGGAATGAACTCGACGAAGCGGGGCGAAGCATGCTTTCCGGGCAGCTGGAAGCGCTTGATTTCGATAAGCTTGGCGATTTGATCAAGGAATACGTCCTCAACCGTCCCGCGGTCGCCATTGCGTCCGATCTCGGCCCCGCGCCCTATTTTCCGCTCGCGCCGCGCTCGGCCGAAGAGGCGGCGCTTTACGCCCGGGCGCAAGTTCGCGGCGAGGAGCTCCTCCGCGGCGGCCATGTCGCGGCGCTCACCGTCGCCGGCGGGCAGGGCACCCGGCTCGGCTTCGACGGGCCCAAGGGGACTTATCCGATCGGGCCGGTTTCCGGCAAGTCGCTTTTTCAGTATTTCGCCGAATCGCTCCTCCGCGCCGGCGAGAAATACGGCAAGCCGATCACCTGGTACATCATGACCAGCACCCTCAACTGCGAAGCGACCAAAACGTTTTTTGCCGACAACGCTTATTTCGGACTCGCGCCGGAACAACTTTTCTTCTTTATTCAGGGCACCATGCCGGCGATCGGCTACGACGGCAAACTGCTGCTCGGGGCCAAGGATTCGCTCTCGCTCTCCCCCGACGGCCACGGCGGGACGCTCCTGGCGCTCCGCAAATCCGGCGCGCTCGACCGCATGCGGCGCGAAGACACCACGGCCATTTCCTATTTTCAGGTTGACAACCCGCTGGTGCCGGTGGTGAATCCCTTCTTCATCGGAATGCACGATCTCACCCGCTCCCAGATGAGCTCGATCATGCTTGCCAAGACCGGCCCCTTTGAGAAGCTCGGCAACTTCTGCGTTTCGGGCGGACGGCTCCAGATCATCGAATACAGCGATCTTCCCGCCGAACTCGCCGAGAGCCGCAACCCGGACGGCACGCTCCGCTTCATCGCCGGAAGCCCGGCAATTCACCTGATCGACCGCGATTTCATCGCCGAACTCACCGCCGGCGGTTCGCTCAATATGCCGTGGCACCGCGCCGACAAAAAAGTACCCTTCGTCAACGCCGCGGGGGAACTGGTCACGCCCGCCGAGCCGAATGCGGTCAAGCTTGAGTCGTTTATTTTTGACGCGCTCCCGCTCGCCGAACGGACGATGGTGCTCGAAGGCGCCCGCGAGGCGATGTTCGCCCCCACCAAGAACGCGACCGGGGTCGATTCGGTCGAGAGCTGCCGCGCCATGCTGATGGAGCGCGACGCGCGCTGGCTGGAAAAAGCCCGCGTCCGGGTCGCCCGCCACAGCGACGGCACCCTTGCCGCCGCAATCGAATTTTCCCCCCTCGTCGCGATCGATGAGGAAGATGCCAAAGCCTACGTCGCCGAATGCGGCATGATTTCGGTCTGCGCCGGAGCGACGCTTTATCTGGAGCCTTAATGCCATGCTTTCGATCCTCGACATTCCGTTATCGGAAATTCTGATCGATCCGGCCGCCGTGTCGGAGAACATCAGCTGCCATGCCGCCCGGCAGGGCGGTCTGGCGGTGACCGGAGTCGGGGTGGTGAACGATCGGCTGCTGGTCTTTTTTGAACCCGCCGCCGGGCCGGTGCCGGTGTACCGGGTGGCGCCGATGGAGGGGGTGTCGGCGGCGGAGATCATCGGCGAAGTGCGTTCACGCTGGGGCGCGTCATTTTCCACGGTCGGTATTTTCCATAGCGGGTCGTCGCTCTGGGGCCTTTTCCGCCGCAAAGGAGACGGAGCAATATGATGGATTCGCGTTTGATGAGCGACGAGCTCGCCACCGGAGTGGTCAGTCAGGACGATGCCGCCGACGCGGTAATTTACGCCCGGCGGCTGCTGATGGTGGTGGCGCTGCTTTGCTGTTTCGGACTGACCATGCTCTATTCGACCTCCTACAACGCCGCCGGGGCGGAGTATTTCCGCAAGCAGCTGATGTGGATTGTCGCCGGCGGGGCGGGGGCGTTCGCGGTTTTTGTGATCGGTTACCGCCGGATCGCCTCGTGGAGCACGGTCTGGCTGGTGCTCTCGATCGTGCTCTTGCTGCTGGCGCTCAAATTCAAGGCGATCAACGGCGCCAACCGCTGGATCCGGATCGGCGGCTTCAGCATCCAGCCCTCGGAATTCGCCAAAATTGCGATGGCGATCTACACCGCGCGTTACGTCTCGGACAATCTGCGGACTTTCGGCGACCTGATGCGCAAGCGCGGCGGATTGATTGAATTCGGACTGGTCGCCGGCTTGCTCCTCGGGTGCATCATTCTCGGCCGCGACCTCGGCACCACCACGCTGGTGGCGACCATGGTTTTCGTGACGCTGCTGGCGGGGGGGCTCCGGTTGCGGTACTTGATCATCCCGGTCGCGCTGGCTTCGTTGGTGGCGACCTATATCTGGTTTTTCGACAAAATGCGGATGGGGCGCGTGACCTCGTTTATGGAACCCGAGACCTATGCCAAGACCACCGGCTACCAGCTCTACAACTCGCTGCTTGCCCTCGGCTCCGGCAACTGGTTCGGCATCGGCTTTATGGAGAGCCGGCTCAAGGCGCGGTATCTGCCCGAGGCCCACACCGACTTCATCCTTTCGATCGTCGGCGAGGAGCTCGGACTCGTGGTGCTGGCGCTGCTGGTGGTCTGTTACGGCATTTTCACCTGGTACGCCCTAAAAATCAGCGTCAGCGCCAATTCGCGGCTGGGGATGCTGCTCGGTTTCGCGCTGACGGCGGGGATTTCGCTACAGGCGGTGATCAACATCGCCGTCATTTCCGGCGCGGCACCGACCAAGGGAATGCCCGCGCCGTTCATCAGCTACGGCGGCAGCAACCTGATGGCGGGACTTCTGGCGATCGGCCTTTTGCTGTCGATTGCCGCGGAGACCGCGCATCCGGGGTACAATGAGGAGTATCTTTCGGCGATCCGCCGCAAACTGCCGTTTTTATTCCGGAATCGCAACAAACATCATTGAATAGATAGCCAAAAGCGGAGACATTCATGTTTCAGAGCAGAAACATCGTAAGCGCCATCGAGTTCGGCAGCAGCAAGATCTGCGTGCTGGTCGGCGAGTCCGACGGGGACGGTCACATCGACGTGATCGG
>JBFWIO010000174.1:0-6896 GCA_050255955.1 Victivallaceae bacterium | reverse complement strand
TTTGCGGCGAAAAGCCATTCGCTCGTCAGTTAAAATTGCCGATACCGCCGGTATCGTCAATTTTATCAGACTTCGTGACTGACATTTCGGCGCGGCATCATGCCATTTCTTTATTCAGGGATAAGCTCTAAAAAAAAACCGGCGGGGAATTCCCGCCGGGTTCAACCGGTTCGGAGCGCTGTTTACTTGTTGACGCTGCCGGGGGTGAAGAGGACGTCGATATCGAGTTTGCCGTCGGCGGGGGCGGTCATTTCAAAGGTCGCCATCTCCGCGCCCTTGTTCGGCGAATCGGTCGCGCCCATCAACTTTTCGGCGGGAGTGAGTTCCCAGCTGACGGTGGACGGCTTGCGGACGGTCACGGTCATCGACTCCTTGCCCTTTTTGAGCTTGAGCACGTTGCCCGCGATCGAAGTTTCGACATTCTGGATACACATTTGCCAACGGACTTTGGCCCCCGGCTTGAGCCCGCTGAGGGTGTCGGTGATTTCAACCTCGCGGTTCGGAAGCAAAGTGCCGCGCCGGGTGCCCGACTTGAGCTGTTTGGCATAGAGCGGAGTCAGGTCGATCAGCGTCGTCTGCCCCTCGTTCTCGCCGCGAAATTCGATGATCCTGGCGTCACCGCGAACCTGTTGCTCCTGACCGTCGATCATCAAAATATTGTGACTCTGCGGCCCGAGCCGGAAAAGCTTCCAGCGACCGCTGCCCGGCGCCGAATTCCAGAGATCGATCCCGGCGGTTTCCTGTTTGTTGTAATTCTCCATGCCGAGATCCACCGCCCAGCGCACGCCGTCCGCTTCGAGCAGGAAGCTGCCGCCGTCCATGTGCCCGTGGGGCCCGGCCGGCATCCCGGCTTTCATGCCGAGATACGTCGCGCGATTGCTCGCGTCGGAGCGGTGAACGCTGATCGGTATCAGCGAATCCTTGCCGCTGAAGTAGGACAACGGAATCTTCTGTGCGCCTTTTTCCGGATAATCGCAGAGATAGAACATTGCCAGCGGCATCATCCGGTTGCCGCCCTTTTCCACGCTCTTGGGCCTGGCCCCGGTCATCTTGTCCAGGCTCTGGCGGGAGAAAACCGTGAAACAATCGAGCCGGTTGAAGCGGTCGATCAGCCAGACCTGGGCGAAATCGATACCGCCGCCGAGATGACAGTCGGCATAGTCAAACGGCTGACCGACGGTGGTGTTGGTGGTGGCCGAAATAAAGTCCATCGTCTTGCTGAAGCCTTTGAGATCGGACAAGCCGTAATCGGTGCCGAAAGCGGCGTTGAGCAAGCCCAGCAGCGCGACGTTGAACTCCGTCCCGTAGCCCCAATACATCGGGCCCTCCGGGTAAGCACCCTCGGGAGCGTAAGATTTCTCCATTGATTTCGGCAGATTGACCACCGCGCGCTGAATCATTTCGGCGGCGAGTTTGGGGTTGTCCTCATAGATTGCGAGCGCTCCGGCGACCATTCCGTTGTGACAGACCGGAGACCAGTTGTTGGTGCCGGTGATCCATCCGTGTATACCGGCAAGTGAGGTCTTCAATCCTTTTTCGATGATCGCATTGCTGATTACTTTGCGCTCTTCCGGGGTCATCTCGGCGTAGAGCCAGTCGTAGCCGACGGCGAGCGCGAGGGTCATTTCGCCGACATCGAGGTAGTGGCTGGGGTTCCAGTCGCTGAAGTTGGCCGCCGCGGTCATTTCGGCAATCGCCCGCTTGGCGAAACGCTTGTCGCCGGTCAGCAAATAAGCCATCCCGAGAGTGTTGACCCGATACAGCACCCGGCGCGAAGTCATCAACAGGCGCCGCCCTTCCATTTCTCGTTCACAAGGCTTATAGTCGAGCATCAGCGTGGCATCGTAAACGATGCGGTCGGCCAATGCTTTGCCGTCACGGAATTTGGCGTTGTCGCCGAGCCGCTTGAGTCCGTCCTTGCCGATAAAGAGACGCGGGCGGTCTTTCGGCATTGCTTCGAGCGCTTTTTCGATATCGGTGACGGTGACCTTGGTCGGATCGGCCGGAGCGGGGGCGGCGGAGACGACGCAACAAGCGCCGACGGCGGCCATGGCGATACAACTTTTCAACAACATCTCGCTTCTCCTCTTCAGGGGGTGAATGTGACAGTGACTCGGGCGGAGGAAACCGGAGCGCGAAAACGCAAACCGATCCGGGTGATGGTCTCCTTGTGGTTGACTTTCTCCTTGATTTCGCCAATGACAAATTCAAAGGGGGCGGAGCTGTCGATTTTGATGTTGACGCTCTTTCCTTTGTAAGTGATCCGCCCCGAATCATTGCCGGTGGCGGTGAAAACTCCGGGAGTCAACAGCGCGGTTTCAAAAGTGACCTCTTTGCGGAATTCCCCCTCGTCGGTAACCGAAAACGAGCCGGGAGCAAGCCGCGAATAGCGAAACGTCCGCACCAGTTTGCTGATCTCCGGCAACTGATAGGCGGGGGCGATGTCGTAGCTCCGGACAAATTCGCGTTCATGATCAAGCGTGGAGAGAATCGGGGCATACGTTCCCTTGCCGGGCTTCTGGAGTTTGCCGTCGATCACCGGCACCGGATGCCCGAAAGAGTTGAGCAACTTCGATTCGTAACGTTTAGCGCTGAAAGTGCGCGCGGTGTAAACTTCGCTGCCGGGGTCGAATAGCATCGGAACGCCGTCGACGACCACCGCGTAACTGCCGACATCGTTGTGGTTGTGGAGCTCAAAATTACTGCCGCCCTTGAACGAAGCCGCCACCCGGTTCTCCGGCGTCAAAGGCCGCACCACCACGATTCCCGATTCATCAAAGAGCGAAGTGCCGCCGACGCCCGACGTCTCCTCGAGTTTCCCCTCGGGCGCCGGTACGGCGGCGAAAAGGGCGAAGTCCTCAATGGTTCCGCCGGGACGGAGATTCTTCCAGTTGGCGGTCGGCCGGTCCAGCAGATAATCGCGCAGGCCGAGAAAGGTCGGCGAAGGCTTGGCATCCAGCGAGCAATCGGCATAGGCGGGAACCACATCGCCGACAATGGTGATTTTTTCGGGAAACTCGCCCGGTCGGCGCATTTCCGCGAGATCCATCAGATTGATTTTGCCGCCGGTGGCCAGCCGCAGCATCGCGGCGAAACGGAGGTTGTGGCCGTAGCCGTAGTTCCAGTAGCCCATCCCCTCGGAGCAATAGCCGTCAGGGGAAAAGCCGATCAGCGAGTAGCCGATATGCCGGGTCGCGGCATCGACAAGGTTGATTTTGGCCTCCCGGTCATCCTCGATTGCCAGCACCGTCCCCAGCACTCCGGCCCAGCAGACGGCGTTCCAGTTGTTGGTGCCGACCAGCCACCAGTCGGGAGTGACCGAGCCGTCAAGCATCGCGCGAATCGGGATCAGGGTGCGACGATACAGCTGTTTTTTGAGCTCGGCGGCGATTTCCGGCTTGAGCTCGTCCTTGAGCAGCGCGTAGATGACCGCGTATTTCCAGGAATTGAGGCTGGAAACCAGTTCGATCCGGTTGCCTTTGCCGTCAAACGTTTCGTGATTGCGGTCATGGGCGGGCAGCATCCAGCTCTTCATCTGAAGAATCACGCCGAGCGCCTCTTCCAATTTCGCCAGATATTTTTTGTCGCCGGTCGCAAGATAAGCCAGCGCGAAGTCATTGGCCGCGCCGGAAAGCCGGCCATAGGCTTTCTGATAATTGTCGCGGTTGCCGCTTTGGTAATATTCGAGATAAAGTTCATCCGGGATCGGTTCGATTTTTTCCTTGAGCCGGGCATCGGCCCGCTCGATGGCTTTGACCGCATTGGGTTCCCCGGCCAGCTTGGCCCAGGCGGCGCGGTCGGCAAAGGGAGGCACCCCGCCGACAAACGATTTATCGGTCAGCGACTGGCGGAGAAGTTCCCGGTAATCGCGATCGGTCGGCACTTTCTTGGGAGCCGGAACCGGAGCCGGAGCGGCAATGAGACCGCAGGCCAGCATCGCCAAAGCCGCCAGCATGGTGCATTTGAACATAAAAATTCTCCTTAAATCAAAAATGGACAGTCGTTGATCATCACATACGGGGTGAAAATTTCCCGCAGCGGTTCGCGCTTGCCGCTGCGGGCGGCGGTCGCCAGATACTCCATCGCCCGGTCGGCCATCCGCCCGAAAGGCATCGAAACCCCGGATAAATGGAAACGTCCGCGCGGGTCGTAGTTCTGGATATCGTCGAAACAGACCAGATAGATCGGCGCGGTCAGTTTCGAGCGAACGGTTTCCAGCACCGCGAAAATAGTCGGCAGATTCCCCTCCGACATCACAAATCCGATCTCCGGCTGGCGATGGATGAAAAAGTTCCGCAGATAATCGAAATCCCAGAATTTATCGCCCGGCACCACCATCTCTTCTTCAAGCTCAATCCGGTTGGCGGCAAAGGCACGCCGGAAACCGATTTCGCGATTGTAGGCGGCGTAGTAGACCGGGTCGTGCGAACCGCCGAGAAAGGCGATCCGCCGCGCCCCGTTGCGAAGCATCCGGTTGATGATCCGGAACACGGTGTCGGTATAATCGACCGCCACGTAGCTCAAATCCGGGTGATCGCTGATACGGTTGAACATCATCACCGGCATCCGCTTCGAGAGTTCGGCGATCTTGCCGTAATCATGATCCGAAACAAGCGGAAAAATCGCCCCGTCGAGCCCTTCGCCCTGTTGCAGGTCGCGGGTGCTTTTCAAGATGAGATTGGCCTTTTGCTTGCGTCCGGCGCGCTGGCATTCATCCAGCGTTTTGACCAGAAAAGGACTGAAATTGAGCGTATTATAGACTTCCACGCCGATATTGAGCTCGCGAATCGCCGGTTCCTGCTCCACCGGCATGCGGACAAAGTTGCCGACACCGGGACGGCTGACCAGACGGTTCTCGTCGATCAGCCTGGCCAGCGCCTTGCGCAAGGTAGTCCGGCTGACACGGCATGACTGGGCCAGTTCATTTTCCGGCGGCAGCGCACTGCCCGGGAGATAACGCCCGAGCTCGATATCGAGCCTGATTTTCTCGTAAGCCAGAAGATAACCGGTAGGTGTCATAGTTGATCCATACTATTAGTCTTGAGTTTATTCGGAGTCGACCTGGTCCGGCAACGGCCGGATTTTCTATAATTAAGCCGGGTTTCCGTTTCTTTCAAGCTTCAATCGATAACTTGCCGTGTTTTTTCGGTCAATACGCCTGATCGATATCGCCATAATACTGTCCGGCGGTCTTGCCGGTGCCCTGAAAGTTGGCGAATGCGTTACGCTCAAAACCGCCGACATGGCCGTCGAAGAACACCGCGTTTACCTTGCCGCTGTTGGCATGGCGGTCCCAGCCGAAGACATAGGGTCCGGCCCAGTTGGCCGCACTGGTCGAAGCCAGCGGGTTGACCCAGTCGTAGCCGTCATAAATGTTGACTTTGCGCGAGGGATGGCGGACGCTCGACGGCGAGAAATACTTGGTGGTGGTCGTGCTCGGACTGGTATAGGAACCGAAGTTGTTGCGGGTATAGCCGCCCTTGCTGTTGAAGGCGCTCGTTTCCGGCAAAAACGGCGTCAACGCCGCGCCGGTGCCGAGAGGATAGCAGTCCTTGCCGGACTCCTTGAACGCGCCCGGACAGTGAACAACGTACAAATAACCGCTGGGGCGGAACATCAGAGAGGGAATGTAGAGGCCGTAAAAACCGAACCAGTTGGAGGAGCTGCCGGGTTTGGAAGCATCCACTTTGTAAGTGGTGCCACCGACATAAATCTGATTGGGAGTGACCAGATTGTAATCGTTCTGGTACATCGACTCGGCATTGCCGAACTGGCGCATCAGGCTCGCGCATTTGGCTTTGGCGGCGCTGTCGCGGGCACGGTTCAAGGCGGGCAGCAGCATCGAAGCGAGAATAGCGATGATGGCGATCACCACCAGAAGTTCGATCAGTGTGAAGAGTTGTCGTTTCATGGTTCTCCCTTTCGTTTCGAGTAGACCCGGCCCTGCCGTCCGGTGTCAGTTGTTGCGATAAATGTAAATTTTTGACTCGTTTTCATTTTTGTTAAATGGGAAAGTGGCGCTGGGATTGCTCCGGTTGGGGACCTTGAACGATGCCGTATTGCCGGCCAGCATCACCGAATTGACGCTGTTGGTGTGACGCGCCATCGGGGTACCCCAGCCGGACTGGGAAAAGTCGGCGTAGTCCGGACTCCAGCGGTAATAGCCGGTGATTCCATCGGCCAGCGTACTGGTGTCGATCAGGAAGAACTTTTTGGACGTATTGCGGATTTTGGAAAGTTTAATCGCGCCGTCATATGAATAGCGGCCGAGGATCTGCCAGACGGCGCCGTAATGCGGCTGCCCCTGATACCAGCCGTTGGCCCCGGTCAGGTCGTAAGTTCCTTTCATCGACGGACAGCGCAGGAGATTTATAGACATGTACGCGCCACTGTTCCAGCCGGCCATGGGGGCGTAGGTTCCCAGCGAATTCTGCCCCATCATCGCCTGGGTCCAGTATAATACGCTCATATTGTAGTCGGCGGAGGGAATGATGTCCTGGTTGTCAACACTGTACATGCCGAGCAGGGTTCCGAGCTGTTTGAGGTTGCCGGTACACTTGACGGACTGCGCTTTTTCCCGCGCCTGAATCAACGCCGGCAGCAGCATCGAAGCCAGGATCGCAATAATCGCGATCACCACCAAAAGCTCAATCAGGGTAAAAAATTGCTTCTTCATATTTCCTCCGCGATGATACCGATCCCTATACATCATTTGTAAACCTGTTTATAATTGTAGCAAAAATTTTCAATTTTGTCAAGGCTTTTCCAAAAAAAATCGAAAGTTTTTCAAAATTGAACAGATCACCAACCGGCAGAGGTGCAAAGAGGGGCATCCGATAACGGTGCGCCGGACGCGATAAAAAGAAGTTTTTTTTACAGTTTGGAGATGGTAAATT
>JBFWIO010000173.1:0-6918 GCA_050255955.1 Victivallaceae bacterium | reverse complement strand
ACTGGGGGAAGGTTTGCAAAAGGGGGGGGGGGGGGTTGTAATTTTTTTAAAACGGTTCGGCGCCGCACGCCGGTTTTTTCGGCCCGTCAAGGTTTTTGGCAAGTTAGGGGTTGGGGTAGTAGCGTAGGTAAATTTCGTCCTCCGGTAACCGGTATTTGGCCTCGCCGTTGCGCAGTTTTTCGTTGATGCACCCGGCGACAACCACCCGGCGGCCGGTTTTTTTCTTTTTCCAGCGGATCGCGTCGAGGATCGCGGTCTCGGATTCCGAACGGGCGGCGGGCAGAAAAGCGCAGGTGTTGACCAAATAGACCGAAGCGTCGCGCTCGTCGAAACTCAAGAGATAGCCGTTGGTCACCAGTTGTCCCGCCATTACTTCGGTATCGACCAGATTTTTGGCACAGCCGAGGCTGACCATGTAGAGTACTTTTTTGCTCATTTTCACTCTCTGCCTTGCATTTTCCGCCCGCGGGCGCTATAGTATCGATCGAAAGGAACCGATGATGGAAACCTCTCAGGAACTTCAGGATCTCAGCTTCGAAACCGCACTCGCCCGGCTCGAAGAACTGGTCGCCAAAATGGAAAGCGGCAAACTCCCGCTGGAAAATCTGATCGCCGACTACGAACGCGGCGCCCGCCTCCTCGCCGGATGTCGCGCCAAACTCGACGCCATGGAGCGCAAAATCGAACTCCTCAAAGCCGACGACGGCAAAACCGGCCAATGGACCGAATTCGAGTCCGAAACCCCGCCCCGGCAGAGCGGCGAACTATTCTAAAACCGCTCAGAACGACAACAGCGGCTCGCCGTTCTTTCCCCGCATTACTTCGACCCGGCAATCATAGGCTTTTTCGATCCAGACCGGATCGACCACTTCGGCGGGCGGCCCGTCCTTGAGAATCCGCCCCTCTTTCAGCAGCACCAGCCGCACGGCGTAACGGCCAAGCAACTCAAGATCGTGCGAAATCGCCGCCACGGTGATACCGCATGTTCCGGCCAACTCCCGCAACCGCTTCATGAGTTCGAGCTTATGCCCGAGGTCGAGCGCCGAGGTCGGTTCGTCGAGCAGCAGAATCTTCGGCTCCTGAGCCAGCGCGGCGGCGAGCATCGCGCGCTGCTTTTCGCCGCCCGAAAGGGCTTCATACCGGCGCTTGCGCTTGGCCGCGAGGCCGACCGTATCCAGCGCCCGCTCGACCGCCGCCGAATCTTCCGGCCGCCACAAATCGAAAATACCGCGGTGGGCAATCCGTCCCAGCCGGACAATCTCCTCGACCGTAAAAGGCAAATCGGTCCGGATCAGCTGCGGCAGCACCGCAAGGCGCGCCGCCCGTTCCCGCCCGGAGTACGCGCCCACCGGTCGGCCGTCGAGCAAAATGCGCCCGGTGCGCGGCTTCAAGTAACCGCAGCCGAGGTGGAGCAAGGTGCTCTTCCCCGAGCCGTTGGGCCCGATCACCCCGACGAATTCGCCGGGGGCGAAGGAGAGATCGAAATCGTTCAGCAGCAGTCCTTCGCCGGGGTAGCCGAACGAAACGTTTTCAAACCGCAGGAGGCTCATTGCGCCGGCCTCCTTTTTGCCAACAGCAAATAGAGAAAGAACGGCCCCCCGGTCAGCGCGGTCACCACCCCGACCGGGAGTTCCTGAGCGGTGTAAACCATTCGCGCCGCGAGGTCGCAACCAATCAGGAACCACGCCCCGCCGAGCAGCGAAGCCGGATAAAGCCGGCGGTGATCCGCCCCGACAAAGCGCCGCATCACGTGCGGCACCAGGAGCCCGACAAAGCCGATGATCCCGGCCAGCGACACCGCGCAGGCGGTCAGCAGCGACGCGGTCACCAGCAAGAGTTGCGCCGTCCGCCGCGGCGACACTCCGAAGTGATGGGCCATTTCGCCCCCGAGCGCCAGCGCGTTGGTTTCGCGTGAAAATAAAAACAACACGGTGAACCCGGCAAAGATGATCCCCGCCGCCGGCCACAGCATCGCGCCGTCGCGCGACTGGAGGTTCCCCAGCAGCCACCAGACGATGCTGTTGAGCTGGGTATTGCCCATCACGCTGATCATGAGCATCAGGACACTGCCGCAGACCGAACCGGTGATCACCCCGGCGAGGAGCGCGGTGTTGCCGAAGTCGCCGCCGCTGCGCCCGGCCGGAATCACCACGATGGCCAGTACCGTCAGCGCGCCGATGAAGGCTCCTGCCGGCAGCGCCAGCGCATTGGTGGCGGAGAACCCGGCGAGGATCGCCAGCGCCGCCCCCAGGCTCGACCCGCCGGAAATCCCCAGCACATAAGGCTCGGCAAGCACGTTGCGGAGAACCGCCTGACAGGCGACCCCGGCCACCGCCAGCGCGCCGCCGACCAGACCGGCGCAGGCGAGCCGCTCCAGCCGCAGACGCAGAATCGTTTCGTACTCCGGCGAAAACAACACCGGAAACGAAACAAATTCAGCCCCGCCGGTCAGCGCCGCCGCGACGGTGAGCGCAAAAACGGCGGTCAGCAACACGGCTTTCCACATCGGTTATCCTTGATTCAGATTGCGCGGTACGAGGTCCACTTGGGTTCATTCTGGAAAATCCAGTCGTAATATTCACGCCCCTTGAGCAACGACCCCGCCTCCTCGTCAACCACCACCACGGCGTGGGGATGGAGCTGGAGCGCGGAGGCTGAAATCATCGACGTGACCGGCCCTTCGACGGCGGCGGCGAGAATCTCCGCTTTTTCCTTGCCGGTGACCAGCATCAGGACGTTGCGCGAATCGAGGATGGTGCCGACCCCCATCGTCAGCGCCCGTTTGGGCATGTCTTCGGGGCGTTCAAAGAGCGGCGAATTCTGGGCGTAGGTCTCCGGCGTCAGAGACTTGGCGCGGGTACGCGAAGCGAGCGAAGACAAGGGCTCATTGAAGCCGATGTGCCCGTCGCGGCCGATGCCGAGCAGTTGAATATCGATCCCGCCGGCTTCGCGGATCGCCTGTTCGTAGCGCTCGCCTTCGGACTCGATGTCTTCGGCGAGGCCGTTGGGCAAATGGGTGTTGCGCTTGTCGATATTGATGTTGTTGAACAACTGGTAGTTCATATAGTAGCGATACGAATTCTTGTTCTCCGGGCCGAGTCCGATGTATTCGTCAAGGTTGAAGGTACGGGCCAGCGAAAAATCCAGATATTCGTTGCGGTACATCTGGGCAAGCTCGGCGTAGACGGCCTCCATGGTGCGGCCGGTGGCCAGCCCCAGCACGGCGTTGGGCTTGGCGCGCAGCGCGTTGGCCAGAATGGTCGCGGTCAGCTTGACGGCGGACGCGGTGGTCGGACGGATGATTACTTCCATTTTTCAAATCCTTTGTGGTCGTGAGAGCCGTTCGCATCGGGCGTGCCGGGCATTGCCGCCCTTTCCCGGAACCGCCCACCCCGGAAAAACGATGACGAACATCGCGGAACGCCGTGCGATCGGCTCAATGTTTATGGTTGCCTTGATCCTTGAAATAAGCAATGGTCGCCGCCAGCCCCTCGTCGAAGCTGTGTTGCGGCACGAAACCGGTGGCTTTGAGCTTGTCGATCGCCGCCATCGAGTGTTTGACGTCGCCGGCGCGCTCGGGGAGATACTCTACCGGCGAATTGGAGCCGGTCAGGCGCTTGATGGTGCGGACCAGGTCGTTGATGGTGATGCGGCCGCCGTAAGCGATGTTGTAAACCCCGGTGAAGTCGCTCATTGCCATGAACACATTGGCGGCGACGATGTCTTTGACGTAGATGAAGTCACGGGTCTGTTCGCCGTCGCCGAAGATCTTGATCGGCTCGTTGGCGACCGCCTTGGCGGTGAAGATCGGGACCGCGGCGGCATAGGCGCTTTTGGGATCCTGCCGGGGGCCGAAAACATTGAAGTAGCGCAAACACGCGGTCTGGAGTCTGCCGGTCTGGGTGAACATGTTGCAGTAGTATTCGCCGTCGAGCTTGGTGATTGCGTAGGGGCTCTTGGGCTCGGGGAACATGGTTTCGCGCTTGGGGACTTCCGGATTGTCGCCGTAGATGGCGGCGCTGGTGCTGAAGCAGAGTTTTTTCACCCCGGCCCTGGCGGCTTCCTCAAGGACGATGATCATGCCGGTGTTGTTGATCTCCACGCATTCGACGATTTTGCTCATCGACTCGGGGACGCTGATCATCGCCGCGAGGTGAAAAACGTAATCGACACCCTCCATCGCCTGCGCCACGGTCAGCCGGTCGCGGATGTCGCCCTCGATAAATTCGACGTCGAGTCCGGCGAGATTGGCACGATGCCCGGAACGGAGGTTGTCGAGCACCCGGACTTCGGCTTTGCCCTGAAAATATTCGGCAATGTGGCTTCCGATGAAGCCGCTGCCGCCGGTGATGAGAACTCGCATTTGACTATCCTTACTTGATTTCTTTGAGCAATTTATGCATGGCGTCGAACTGCGCTTCGATCGACTCGACCAGCTTGATCTGGGTGCGGCAGCGGTCGAGATTCTGATTGGGCCGGTGGGTTTTGAAATAGACGTCACCCTCGAGGTAGTCGGTGAGGAAGCGGGTGCCGATTTCGAGGGTGATGAGTTTGCCGGAGAAGGGCAGTTCTTCGCGCTCGACCGGATTGAGGAAGTTGCCCGCCGAGGAGAGGTAGCCGCGCAGCAGGCCCTCGAACATCTCGAACTGCATATAGACTTTTTTGAGATCCATTTCGTCTTCGCCGGCGGGGCTGGTGCCGGTCCGGACCATGTCGCCGAAATCGTAGTGAACCAGCCCCGGCATGACGGTGTCGAGGTCGATTACGCAGATACCGTTGCCTGAGAGGTCGTCGATCAGGACGTTGTTGAGCTTGGTGTCATTGTGGGTGATGCGTTCGGGGATCAAGCCTTCGATATTGAGCCGGATCAGCCGCGAGCACTCTTCTTTGCGGGCAAGGATAAAGTCGATTTCGCGGGAGACGTCCTTGACCCGGCCGCACTTGTCCTCGGCGATCGCGCGTTCGAGCGCCTCGACCCGCTTGGGGGTGTGGTGAAAATCCCTGATCGTTTCAAACAGCCGTTCGCCGGGCAGATCGACCAGATCGAGCTGGAATTCGCCAAAGGTGCGGGCGGCCTGAAACGCCTGCTCCGGGGTTTCCAGAATGTCGTAGGTGCGGGCGTTCTCGATAAAAATGTAGCAGCGGTAAAAGTTGCCCGCGTCGTCTTCGACATAGGGCAGTCCGGTGCGGGTTTCGAGGAGCCGGATCGTCCGCTTGAAAGTCTCCTGGCTGGAGGCGTGAATTTTGCCGAGGACATGGCGGGTGACGCGATCGATGTTCTCCATGAGTTTCGGCGGATTCTTGAATACGTTGTGGTTGATCCGCTGGAGTGTGTAATGGAGCCTGACGCCACCCTGGTCGTAGGTGACCTGATAGGTGTCGTTGATGTGCCCGGAGCCGAACGGAACCGCCACGATATAATCGCCGTAAATCCTGAACTTGTCGCAA
Source organism: Victivallaceae bacterium (assembly GCA_050255955.1). Taxonomy (GTDB): domain Bacteria; phylum Verrucomicrobiota; class Lentisphaeria; order Victivallales; family Victivallaceae; genus JAVBUI01. The sequence goes on along the minus strand of JBFWIO010000173.1, from coordinate 1,470 downwards.
ATCGCCTTGAGTTTCTGCTGCATCATGCAACCCTTATAGCTAAATTTCAGTTGAAAAGTTTTTCCGGATAAGCGCCCGAGGCGGCCAGTTTCCTCAGGCCCTCGACCACCACCGGGCGGTCTTCGCGATAGGTAATGCCGAACCAGCTGGCGTCGCTGGTGAGCATTTTCATGGCGGCGCGTTTTTCCCGTATCAGCTGATCGGCAACAAAGGGGATGTAGAACTCGCTTTTGAGTTCATTTCCGCGTTGGGCCAGGAATTCGGAGAAAAGCCGTTCGAGTTCGTTAAAAAGTTCGGGAGAGAAGCCCCAGCAGTTCATCGAGACGAGTTCTTCGCCGGAGAAGCGGACGGTGGAACCGTCTTCGAGGGTGCTTTTGACGCTGCCGTCGTCTTGCCGGTCAAGTTTGGTGTGTTCGACGACTTTGGCGAGGTTGCCGGCTTGATCGACGGAGCAGACGCCGCGGGAGACGGAGCCGTTTTCGGAGAGGGTATTTTTGAGCCGGTAACCGCACATGCAGCCGTCCATGGGTTTACCCAGGCGGCAATTCTTGAGGTAGGCGGCGAGTTTTTCGTAGCTGTCGCGGCCGTAGAAGTCGTCGGCGTTGATGACGGCGAAGGGATTTTTGACGACGTGGCGGGCGGCGTAGACGGCTTGTCCGGTGCCCCAGGGTTTTTCGCGGCCGGCGGGGACGGTATGGGGGGCGGGGAGGTCGTCGAGGGATTGAAAGGCGTAATCGATGTTGATGCGTCCCTGGTAGCGGCTGCCGACGACGCGTTTGAATTCGGCTTCGATATCGTGGCGGATGACGAAGACGACCTGGTCGAATCCGGCGCGGATGGCGTCATAGATGGAGTAGTCCATCAAGGTTTCGCCGGAGGGTCCGACTTGGTCGAGTTGTTTGAGGCCGCCGTAGCGGCTTCCCATTCCGGCCGCCAGTACCAGCAATGTAATTTTCATTCCAATGTTCTTCCCTGTGTTGTATGCTCAAAAACAAATGTCAAAAATGCGTGCCCTGTGCTCGTACCCCGGTCAAGGGCAGTGCCGCGCGCCGCGCTCTGCGTGCCCTGTGCCAGTCCCCCGGTCAAGGGCCGCGCCCTTGCGCAGAGTCAAGAGGGCGCGGAGCCCTCTTGCGGAGTGTGAGGCCGCGCCTCACCGTTCCCGCTCCGGGCGAAGCCCCAGCTCACGGAGGCGGAACGAGTTCCGCCGCTGAGCCCGGCCCGAGCACAGGACGCGCATGCGTCCGGAGCGACCGGCCGCGCCAGCGCCCGCGCTCGACTCATTAATCCACGCCCCCGGCCTGCTTCGCTCGATGTCGTTCGCCGGTCACTTCGTGACGCGGCTGCCGACCTCGCTCCCGCAGTGTGGCGTCGGCACCGCCGACAGTGGGGGGAGCGCTTCGCGTTGCTTCGCGCGCGTTTTGAGCGAGCGACCAGCGTTTCGCCGCGGGACCACGCCTCCGTTGGACGGAG
>JBFWIO010000172.1:0-6927 GCA_050255955.1 Victivallaceae bacterium | reverse complement strand
TTGGGGGGGGAGCGCTTCGCTTGGCTTCGCTCGCGTGGATCGCGAGCGACCAGGGGTGTTCGCCCCCTGGACGGCGACCAGCCGAACGCTGGCCGGGCCGCAAGCTGCGCTTGCTTTGTTTTTTATTTATTTTTTTTGTAAAAAAAACGACGCCGTTCCGGCTTGCGCCGGAACGGCGTCGTGTGCTTATTCCGCCAAACGCATCGCGCTCAACGCAGCCGCACTCCCCTGAACCCCCGAAATCCGGCACAAACGCTGCGCCGCATTCTTGAATTCAAACGTCAACTCGCCCAACGCCATCCGGCGAATCCCGTCGAAACCCTTCGGCGTCGCATCCTCGTCGGCAATCGCCCGGCCCTTCAACGCCGAAAGACCGAAACCCGCCGTATCCAGCACCCAGACATCACCGTCCGGCATATCCGGATCCGCCATGATCGTCATCCCGCGGCCATTGACCTCGTTGACGATAGTCGCCACATAAGCCCCGCGACGACTGTCGGAACGCAGAATCTGCAACTGATCCTTGTACTCGCCCGACAACACCCGCGCCTGCCCCGGCGAACACAGAATCTGCACCGGCTCGCCTCCCGAGCCCATCACCATCTGCGCGGCATCGTTAACCAGAAAACTGTCGATCCGCACCCCGGCGGCGTCAATTGCCAAAGCACCCGCCGCCGTGCCGAACTGATAAAGCCCGCCCGCCGCGCCGCGCATCCCCATCGCCGCCTCGGCACGAATCCCGAACAACGCCACCCGGTTGAGGTCGCGCGCCAGTTCGCCCAGCGCAAAAGCAGTCTGCCGGTTAAGCTGGTTGTCCACGTTGCCGAAAACATTGATCGCCAGCGCCGAACCGGTCAGCACGATGTCCTTGCGGAAAATCTGGGTGCAGTTGTAGTTGCTCTGGCCAAGAATCCCGGTCTCGTCGCCGTCGCCGGGATTGCTGCCCTCGGCCATCGGAGTCGAAACGATCTTGAGAACATCGCCGGACGCCGGAGTGGTTCTGGACGAGCCGTTTGCCCCGGCCAACGCCACCGTGAAAACACTTTCGCCGATCGCAGCAACCCGGAAAAGTGCCGAATCACCCTCGATCACCAGCAAAGTGCCGACTTTGAGCCGGGCAAGGTCGGCGGCCGAAGCCGGACAGGCGAGGGCGGTCACCGCGCCGGTGACTTTGACGCTACGGCCGGAAATCTGGTCTTCGAGCCATTCGTGCTTCTGCTGAGTGGCTTCGGGAACCGGCTTGAAGTTCGAGATGAACCGCGGTTCGTCCTTGACCACCGTGGACAGAATGTCCGAGAGATCACGCTTCTTGTTCTGGAAACTGTAACTGTACAACATCTTCTTTTTCCCTTTCTGGGTTTGGTTGTGGAGATTTGTAATAAAACTGTAATTCGCCCCTGCGAAATCAGCTTCGCGCTCCGGGACTCCCTCCGCTCGATGCCGTCCGCCGGTCACTTCGTGACACGACTGCCGGCCTCGCTCCGGGAGAGTTGTGTCGGCTCCGCCGACCTCGGGGGGAGCGCTTCGCTTAGCTTCGCTCCGGTGGAGCCGGAGCGACCAGGGGTGTTCGCCCCCTGGACGGCGACCCCGTACGACGGGGGGCGGGATTCCGCCTGGCGGCGGTTTTTTTTCTTTTTTTCCTTTTTTTCTTTTTTATTTCAGCTCCGGGGCGTTGGCGAGGAGATCGGCCACGCTCGGCGGCTCGGTATCCATCACCACTCCCCCCACCGGCCCAATCCCCGGCTTCACATCCACCCGGAAAAGTCGCGGCGACTGCTCTCTCAACTCCGCCATAAACCCATCCAACTCCCGCTCCATCCCCGGCTCCAAATTCCTCTGCCGACACAAAAACGCCAGATACTCCGCATCCGTAAACCGATGCTTCTCCGCCAACTCCCCCACCTTGTTCCTGAACTGCAACTCCCCCAACTCCCGCCGCACCGCATCACGCTCCTCCTCCATCACCCGACACCCGGTTCGCAAACTCTCCAGCTCCTCCGCCGTCAACACACTCCCCGCCACCATCTTCTCAATCAATTCCTGCCACATCTTTCACTCCCCTTTCCCTCATTCCCCCGCCATACACTGATACGCCACCATCCGATCACCCATATCCCGCCGAATCACCGTCCGGCGAATCGCATAACGGATGTTCTCCCACTCAAATTCTGTCCCCGGCACCGGATACGCCTCACAACAGATTAAACAACTCAACTCCCGCCCCAACCGCTCCGGCGTCCCCTCAGGTATCGCCGAACTCCGGCCCAACACCCGAATCGACGCCCGGAACTCGACAAAATTGATTTCCCCATCCGAAACCCCGGACGGAATCAACAGCATAATTTCACGTTCAGGCCGCCAGAACTCACTCATCACGTCCGCCCCCCTTCCCGATCTCCTCAAGTATCGCATTGCGCTGCCCGGGCTCAATCTTCTTGACCTTTTCCAGCATAAATAGCGCCGCCCGGCCAATCTCCCGGTGAAATTCCTCACCGTCCACCAGCGTTTTCAACTGCAACAGCGACTCGATCGAATTGCGAAGCTCTATCACCGCAAAATCACGGTTGTACACCACGCGCGGTTTCGCCACCGTCGGATCAAGCTTGGCAATAAACGCCCACACCGCCTGTTCCGCCTGTTCGATCAGGTCAACCCGGCAACGCAGAAACTGGGCGATGTAAAAATTATCCCACGATTTCGCCTCCGCACTCTCCACCTGCCGGCTCTCCGGCGCAAGACCCAATCCCACCACCTCAAAAAGTTCGCGCTTCAACCGGCAATTTTCCTCGCGGATAGTCGCCGAATCCGTCCCCGACGGCGAAATGTAACGGCTGATCCCGCGCTCCTCCGGCGTCTCCCAGATCGCCGCCGAACGCGCCAGCACATGACTGAAGCGCCGCGCCTCGCCGTCGCGCCCGGTCGCATTGCCGGCCAGCCGCGCCCCGCGGGCGAAACTGTCGGATATCACCAGCAAACCAAACATCTGCTTGACGATATTCATCTGCGACTCCGAGTCGTTGTTGAGAATCGCATCCGAAATACGCACCACATCCTCGAAGTAATGATTGTGATCCAGTCCGAAACCGTCCGGCTCCACCGTCAGCACCGCCGGCACCATCCCGAGAGGATTTTCGCCCCGCGCCAGGATCGCGGTCATCCCGGTCACGCTGTCGCGCTCAAAAAGATAATATTCACTCCGCGTCCAGAGCTTGCGGCGCTTGACCTCGACCGCGGGCAGAAAGGGGCCGGCGTCAAGCGTGTCGCTCTCCTCGATCAGAATCCAGTTGAGTTTGCCGTCTTCGCCGTAAGCCCAGTCCGCCACCTCAAGCGGCGACAATACCCGCACCGCCGGACGGATGCGCTCGGCAACTTTGCGCTCCTGGTCAAGTTCGCCCGCGAAATAAGGCATCTCCACCAAAAGCGCCGCCGCACCGTAAAGATTGAGCAGAGTGGAAAACTGCCGCATCACCTCGTCGGCACGCAAACCGGTACGTGAGAAGTCCTCCACCAGCGCCGGATCGGCGTTTTCCCGCTGCGGGCCGGAGGAGAGGACGAACTGGGTGATGGTACGCGCAATTTTGCGCGGGTAGTTGATGTAGCAGGCACGCTGCAAGCGCTCCTGGTATTCGAGGTCGATTTCGGACACGTGTTTGATCAGCGCCTGACGGATGTAATCGGCGCCGCCGCTGTACGCGTCACGCGAACGCTCCCAGACCGCGGCATTGGCTCGGTAAAGCGCGTGGCGGCGGCGAAAAATGGAACTGTAATCGATCGCCATGACAATTTCTCCTTTTGCCGAAACCGCATCGGCCCGGCCCGAACGCCCGGAACATCGCGAATTTCGCTTTTTGTTCTATGGAAAAATTGTCAACCGCGTCTATAGTAAACAGAATCGGCCGGAAACAATTCCGGCCGGAAAAAGAGGTGGAATATGATGTTGCGACGTCAGAAAGAAGATTTGCTCCGGATCAACCGGGTGACTTACGTTGGTATGGCGATCAATGTGACGCTGTTTTTCGCCAAACTCTATGCCGGGATCGCCGGCCGCAGCCAGGCGCTGATCGCCGACGCGGTTCACAGCGTATCCGACCTTGCCACCGACATCGCGGTGGTGATCGGCATCCGTTTCTGGGCCCAGCCGGCCGACCGCAACCATCCCTACGGCCATGCCAAAATCGAGACTATGGTGACACTGCTGATCGGCGCGGCGTTGGCGCTGGTGGCGGTGCAGTTGATCAAGGAAGGCGCGACCACCCTTTATGCGATCGGCTTCAAAGGCGAAAAACTGCCGGTGCCAAAGGTCGGCGCCCTCTATGCCGCATTGGGGTCTATCGTGCTCAAGGAAGCGCTCTACCGCTGGACGGTCAAAGTTGGACGGGAAACCAATTCGAGCGCGGTAATCGCCAATGCCTGGCATCACCGCTCGGACGCGCTAAGTTCGATTCCGGCGGCGCTGGCGGTCGGACTGGCGCTGCTGCTGGGCCCCCGGATGAGCTGGCTCGACCCTGCCGGGGCGATCGTGGTGGCTCTGATGATCGCTTACGCCGCCTGGCAGATCGCGCGCCCGGCGATCATCATTTTGCTCGACGCCGGAATGAATGCCGAACAGATCGAGAAAATCATCGCGCTGGCGGTCGACACCCCCGGCGTCCTCGACGTCCATCAGGTTCGCACCCGGCCGACCGGATCGGGGGAGTTCGTGCTCGACTTGCATATCCACGTCGATGGCGAAGCGACCGTCCGCGCCGGGCACGATATTGCCGAAACGGTCGCCCGCAAAATTGTCGACTCCCCGTTTCCGGTCTCCGAAGTACTGGTTCACTTCGAACCGGACCGGGACTGACCGCATTTACAGTTCGGCAACCGTTTTCCCCGCCGCGTCGAATTTCACACCAAAGGTGCGCTTGTCGGACTTGAGTCCGGCGAGTTCCGCACTTTCGCCCGGCTTGCCGGTGGCGAAGCCGATGACCGTACGCGAGCCGTCTTTGAACCGGAGTTCGACGCCGACCGCGTTGACGCCGGTGATCCGTTTGACTTCGGGAAGTTTCGCTTCTTCGCCGGTCCGGCCGGGCAGGAGGACGGTGATGAGGTCGGAGCTCTTGACCGCTTCCGGCCCGGAGGCGACGCAGTGCCACTGCTCCGGCCAAACCGTGGAGGCGTCCTTGCGGCCGCGGGCATTCTCGGTGGGCACCGGGAATTTGTCGAAGGCGTTGAACTTCCACGGCTTGTCGCCGAGGAAACGGACTTCGAGGAAGGCCTTCGGCATTTTGATCACGACTTTCTGCCCCGCCTGATCGACCGTACCGGGATTGACCGCGTGCATGTTGTATTCGAAAACGTGGGGGTCTTTGGCCGAATTCTCGTCGCGGATGACGAAAATGCCGGGCCGGACGTGAACGACGGTACGGATCGAGCGGTCGAGTTCGCGGTAAGCCTTTGAGGCGTCGCCGACCGCGAGGTCGAAGTCTTTGCCCGACTTGTATTCGGTGATCTTGCCGGCGGCTTCGGGGCTGCGGAACTGGCCTTTTCCGCCGTCAAAGGTGATGCCCCAGCGCGCTTTGGTCTGTTGCATCCAGTCTTTGTGATGCGGCGAGCCGTAATAGTCGTAATGGCCGCTCGAGATCGCCAGCGGTTCGCCGTAGGCTTCGAGCATGATGCAGTTCTGCGACTGGTGGTGATGCGACATCGCCCCCATCGGATTGGACTGAAAGAGCAAGCCGACGTCGTTGTCGAAGTTCCCCATATCGGTACGCAAAGCGACGAAGCCGATGCCGGGAAAGAACCGTGCCGGGGGAAGTTTGCCGAGGGCGGGCTTGCCGAGCTTGTCGTATTCGGGAAGAATATTGGTGATGTTGTACCAGCGGTCGAGCTTGAGGTCGAGCGCCGGGGCGATGAAGTCGGGATTTTTGCTGTAAGCCGCGAAGTCGCGCAGTGTCACCGCCTGTGAGCGCGGGTCGGAGGCATCGCCGAAGGAACCCTGCTTCGACATTCCCGGCCAGCCGTAGAGCGGATAATACGGGGTGTTCTGCCAGAATGGTTTGCGCCCGGCATCGACCCGGCTTGCGGTCTTGAGGTCGTTGACGAATTTCAGCGCGTTGATGACGTAATAAGACCAATAGCCGGGTCCTTCATTCCAGCCGCCGTCGGCTTCGGCCCAGACCGGGAAGTGGGCCCAGAACATTTTGACGCCGTACTCGTAGGCGTCGTAGACTTCGGGGTGCTCGGGGTACATCGCCATCGCGGCGGTGGCCATGTAGACGACGAAGCTGTTGGCGTGGCTTTCGTAGGGATTGTTGTCCATCGGTTTCTTGCACAAGTAGTCGAAATTCTGCTGAATCCGGGTCAGGATCGACTTTTCGACCGCCGCCCGTTCGGCGGGGGTGTAGAGATCGTAAGTCCAGTCGTAAGCCCACATCCCCTGCGACATGATGCTGCGCGCGGGTTCGTCGTTGTGAAAGAGCGAAGTCGAGCCGTCCGGATTCCAGCCGAAGAAATGGAGCACCCGGCGTTTGGCTTCATTGCCGTATTTGACGTCGCCGGTGAGCAAATACAGCAGCGCAAAGGTCTCCATGCGCCCCATATCCGGGCGGCGGGTCGAGTAGATCATGGTGTAGACCGAGTTGCGGGCGGGGTCGCCCGATGGCGGCAGGAACGGGGGTTCGCTGATGAGTTCCTTGCCGATATGGGACTCCATCGTCTTGGCGAGTTTGGCGGTGAATTCTTTGAGGTCGCCGTTTTTGGCGCGTTCACGGAGTGCCGGGAGCTGGTCGGCGGTAATTGAGATCCGGGGGTGGGTTTTGGGGAGATTCCGGGTCAGCTCATCCTTGGTCGGGAAGGGGAATTCGGGAATGTTTGCGGGAACTTCGAAATTGCGGACTTTGCTCCAACTGACCTTGCCGTCTTTTTCGAGGCCATAGCGCCAGAACC
>JBFWIO010000171.1:0-6947 GCA_050255955.1 Victivallaceae bacterium | reverse complement strand
TTCGCTGTTTCGGCGGCATTTTCAGTGTGGGGAAACCACGCTCGCGACTTCGCTCTTTCTTTTTCGGCGTCCTTGCCCTCGGCTGGATCGGTGCACTGGTGTTGCTCGGATATGCCCGCCAGCCGTTTGCGTTTTTCTGGACGGCGGTACTCTATCCGGTTGCGGTGCTGCCCGCTTTCGGACTCGGTAAAGCGGGGCGCGGCGGCAACATCGCCTACGCCGTCAGCGTGGCGGGCTGGCTCGGTGGGATCTGGCTCTTTCAAGTCATTCTGGAACATTGCCAATTTTTGCGTTTGGTGCACTATCTGGGCGACGAAGGATGGAGCGTCCGCTCCGACCTCCGGTTTCAATTCGTCTCCCATTGGCTCGGACTAGCCGGGAATGGATGGGGTGTCATCCTTCTCTTCGCACTGCTGCTGATCGCAACCGGCTATATCGGCTCGGCCGCCTATCTCGCACGACTCGCCGGGCTTCCGGCCAAACGTCTTTTCACTCCCGGCGTCCGGATGCTCTGGGGCTTTGCATTGCTCGCCGTAGTCGTCACCTCTTGCCTGGCGTGGTCAGCCCGAAATTACTGCGCAAAAATCGAAGCAGAACTAACCCACCGCTTCGGCAAACCTCTCACCGCTGTCGCACTGGCGGACTTCTGCCGCGAGGGGCGAACACCTGACCCGGCTTTCTGGGAAAAAATCCGGCAAAGTTGCCTCAAACTCCACCCCGGAAACCTCGAATATCATTCGTATGAATATTTTCGCTTCATCATCGCCTCTCCTGAAACCCGAAAGTTGTTGCTGCAACCCGATCATCCGGACTGGAATGAACTGATCGAGGCATTTTCCACCCCTTCGCCGCCATCACCCCACACAGACTTGCGCGAAGATAAAATCTACTTTCGCACCGATGAAAACCACGCCGTCATCATCCTCGCCGCACTCGGAACCTTTGCCGTCGAGGAAGCGCTCGCCAACCGCCGAATCGATACCGCGCTGCGGATCGTCCGGGCGCTTCGCAATGCCGATATGATCCGGCTCCGTCCACTCAACCGGGTCGATGCAGGGGACTTCATCCGCTTTGAAAATACACGGCTCAACTGGCTCGAAAGGCTACTGGAGTCGGACCGGCTCTCCGTCGGTCAGTCCGCCGATCAGGCCATCGAACTTGATGCCGAAATAGAACAACTCACTGAATTGAAGCAAAATGTGCGTTATATGACGGCAGTGACCTATCTTCATTACCGACGGCGCGGTGATGATGGGCACTATATGACCAGTGGCCGGAAGCCGCCGTTCAGCCCGTTTCCGACCCGGCTTTTCGGATATTTATTGCCGTCGCTCCGCTGGCGGGAATACCACGACCGGACGGCCGTGCTTCTGTCGATTACCGATTTCGCCCCTGCCGGGCGGCAACATCGTCCCGAGCTCATATATCTTGCCAATATGGAGAAAAAAATCCATGCCCTTGAAATGCGCTGCCGTGTCCTTGCACTTCTTTTCCGGCAATACCCGGCACGTGAACTGCCGCCTGGAGTCACCCTGCCCCCCGGCTTCCGTTACCGAACCGGCGACTGCAAAATCATCGAATCGTCAATCGAGGCCGATCCGGCTCCGCGTAACAGTCATCGACGCTTCAAGGCCCCTTGGCATCGCAAAACCATTCCGGCGCTTCAAATCTGGAGCGTCGGGCCCAACGGCAAGGATGAGAACGGGCTCGGGGATGATGTCCGGGTGATACTCCGGCTCGAAAAGTGAGCCGTCACAGCTGGCGGCGGGTGCTTAGCATCCGGGCGCGGTAGCGGGCGGGGGAACAGCCGTACTGTTTGCCGAAAAGCGAGTAGAAACGGCTCAGGCTCTGAAAGTTGAGGCGGCAGGCGATTTCCGCGATCTCAAGGCCGGTTTCGCTCAAGAGATGGGCGGCGTGGTTGATCCGGAGTTCGTTGATGTATTCGGTGGGCGACTTGTCGAGGTAGCGGCGGAAAACCTTGCAGAGGTGCTCCGGGGTGTAGCCCGAGAGCTGCTGCATGCGGTGGAGTCCGGCGCTGAAGTTCTCCGGCTTGCTCATTTTTTCGCACAATTGCGACAGCCAGTCGGGGATGCCCTCGAGCTTCAGATAATGCTTCTCGTTGAGGAAGTAACGCGCGAAGAGATTGACCAGCACCGACTTGATGTGGGTTCGCCGCAAGGTCGGCGTACAGCCCGCGCCGTTGAGCGACAAGAGCTCCTGCGAGAGCTCGTTCATCTGCTTTTCCTCGACCCGAAACACCGCCGACAGCACCGGCTCGGTGTATTTGTGGAGAAAACTATCGTCCTCAAGGTATGTACTGAGCGAGAGAAAAATATCGAGGTCAAACGATAGCAACAGCATTTCGCACCCCTCCAGCTTCGGCACAGGGAGAAACCCGTGGACGTCGCCCGGACGGACGAAAACCAGCGAACCCGCCGACAGCAACTGCTTTTCGCCGTTCACCCGGTGAATCACTTTGCCCGACAGCAACAGGATGATTTCGGGAGATTCGTGCCGGTGCTCGGGGCTGCCGGCGGCGGCAAGGGTGTGATGATACAAATTTCCCCCGGTCGAAAGCGACGACGGCGCACCGTGACGTTTCCACACGATGGTGTGAAACGACACGTCCGCTCCGGTGGCCGGATCGATAAAACCGTCTACTTCGAGTTGCTTTTGTTTCATGGTTGATAATATAAAACCGATTGAACGGATTGCAAACCGGTGCTATATTATTCAACATCATTAATAATGCCCCGGAAAGACCCCATGAAAAAATTCAGCAAAGCACTGGCCGGACTCCTCTGCGGTCCCAAATGGATGCTCGGTCGCGGTCTCGTCACCCTGGCCGCCGCCGGGGTGATTTACTTCTATCCCGACCGTGCCCGCCAGATTTTCGCCGGGTTGATCTGGGCGATTCCGGCGGCGGCGATCCTCTGGGCCACGATCTTCGCCGGCAAAACCAAATCGCCGCTCGCGGTGTGGTTCGCCGCGGCCATCCCGGCGGCGGCGGCCATGATCTTCCTCGCTTTTGCCAAAATCAACGTGGTCGGGGTCTGGGGAATCGGGCTATGGGCGTTGCTCGCGGCGATTTCGCTCGGCTGGGCCGGGCTCGGACGCAACGCCAACTGGCAGACCCGGCTGGCGGCGCTGGCCGGGGCGGTGCTGGCGGGAATGGCGGCATTCCTTTTCGTCCGCCGCGCCAATCCGGACTTCATGGCGTCAAGCGCGCTTTTCGCCTTGTTCTTCGCCGCACTCGGAGTGCTCCTCCTCGCGGCCATTCCAGTTAACGCCAACCGAAAGTAGCCATCATATGGAATTCACGCTTGAAGAAATCAAAGACTATATCAACCGCCTCGACCGCTTCAGCCGGCACAACGGCATGCAACTGATGACGCTGAAAACCGGCTACGCCGAGGCGGAAATGGAGTTGACCGTGAATTCCCTCAACGGCTTTGACCTCGCTCAGGGCGGGGCGATTTTCACGCTGGCCGACCTCGCGCTGGCCGGAGCCGCCAATTCGCACGGGATTCACGCAGTGGCGATGAATTCCACCATCGCCTACGTCCGCCCCGGCGTCAAAGGCAAACTCCGGGCCGTCGCACGCGAAATCAACCGCGGCAAACGCACCGGCCTCTACGAAATCGAAGTCCGCAACGATCAGGATAAATTAGTGGCCAAAGTGACCAGCACTGCGTTTTACCTTGAGACGCGCTTCACACACTGACGGCACCGGTTCAAAAAGGGTGAACTCCCGGTATTCGCCGAGCGCCGCCGGGACGGTGCCGCTGGCGAGGTAGAATTTATTGGCCTGATAATCGAAAATCACGCTGTAAATATTGCAACTCAACAGGATTTTCGGATTCCGCAGCAACCCGGCGAGATCCTGCCAGCCGGCGACTCCGCGGTCCCGGACGATGCGGTCGATTTCTCCTGTGCGGCGATTGCCCCAGGCCATATTGTCGGCGCAGACGATGCCGTCGCGGGCCGGACGCTCAAGCACCTGGTCGTCGCCGCTCACCCGTTCAAATACCGAGCTCCGGCGCTCACGGGCGCTGCTTAATCCGATGCAGAACGGCATGCCTTTGGGCATATTGACGATCCGCTCGCGCGCTTCGTCAAAGCTCCGGCAACTCTCGGCGATGTCGCGCATGGCGATGAAAACCGGATAATGGGTCTCGCCGCCGCGATTGATGCCAAGCTGGTTGAAGGACATCGCCAGACCGCTCTCATTGATGATGTCAAGCGCCCCGATCAGGCCGGGAAAGGTGATATGGACCGTCCGCAGACGCTCGCTTTGGTGTTCGCTGCGGACGATGGTCACAAGGTAGTTCCCGATCCCGCCCAAGTTGTCCCAGTCGAGATTGTGGGCGTGGAGCATGGAGCTGCCGGTATCGACGTGAATCTGGCGGCAGCCGGAGGCGTTGAGGCCCATGTCGAGGAAGCTGTTGCCGAGTTTGAGGGTGGCGGCATCGACCCCGCTGGCTTTGGCCATGGCCTCGACTTCATCCTTCCAGCGCACCGGGATACGGTTGAACAGCTCAGTCGCCTGTTTCCGGTATTTGGGGAAAGTTTCAGGCGGGGCGAAACTCCGGATATAGATTTTGTCAAGCAAGCGGATTTCCCACTTGAATTTCTCGCCCATCGCCAACCCGCGTTCGCGCGGCACCCCGGAAACTTCGAGCACATGCGGCGCGGGCGCGGGCAGATAGCTCCAGACCATCTGACGGAACCGGACTTGCCCGCCGGGAATAAGGAAAATGGTGATCAGGCCAAACAGCAGGACGCCATAACAAATGAAGCGGATTCTTTTCCATCTGTTCCGGGGCGGCGCGGGAGGATGCGCGATTTCAAGTGTGGTTTCACTCATTGTCTTCACCAAACAGCAAAAATTCCGCTTCCAGCGGCGCGATCGGCACGGCCAAAAGGTATTCGCCCGCCGCATCGCGGATCGGATTGATCGTCCGCCACGTGCCGTCGCGGTCGAGCCGGAGCGCCTTTGCCCCCAGCCCCGGCGCGGCGAAGCGGGGATGTCCGGCGGGGTCGAGCATCGGATTGACCAGACCGATCAATGTTCCCTGCCTGCAGCCGATGCGGTAGACGTGAAGAATGTCATCGCCGGTCGTCATTGCCCACTTCGTTTGCCGGCTGAGCGCTTCGCGGATGGTTTGCTGAAGCAGAATCCGCCGGAAGTTGTTAAAGAAGCCCATGAAAAACTGATGTTCATCAAGAGGATAGGCCATCGTGAGCACGGTTCCGCCGGAAGCGTTGCGGAAACGCAGCAGTCCCGGCGCAAGTTCAGCGTGGTCGAACCGCCGGATGGTCGAGAGCACGTCCGCTCCCGGCAGCGGCGTCATCGCCAGAATCCGCCACGCGCAACGCTGGGCGCTCATCCGGGGCCGGGCAAGACCATAAAGCGCAACGTCGTCGGAGGCAATCTCCTCGTAGGCGAAGCCGGCTTCGTCGAGGCCGAGGTACTTCGTGCCGCCGAAACCGAGCCGGTCGCCGAAACCGCGCTCCGCAAGAATCTCCGCCGCCCCGGCGTCGAGGAAAAGGACGCCCTTGAGCAGAGTTTCCACCTCGGCGTCGTCCAGCGCACGGGCGATTTCGCCGGTCAGGGCGACGCAGGAGCCGCCCGGGGCACGGGTCACGAAACGGGTCGAAAAGCCGAGGGTGCAGAACATCTCCCCGAGCGGCGAAGTCTGCCCGCAAAGTTCGCGGTATTCCGCACCGGTGACAGTCTCCAGTGTCCGCGAAAGTTCGGGTTTGAAGAGAATCTCCACCCCCTCGGCACGGTCGTCGTCGAGTTCGAGCGCGGCGATCGCGTCAAGCCGTGGTTTGAGCGAAGCCAGCATCGTGCCGAAATGACGGTCGAGCGCGATGCCGTTGCCCATCATGTCAAAGTGATTGATGGTGATTCCGCGCGAACCGTAGAGCACGCTGTGGAGGATTTCCCAGGCGCTGAAAGCGGCGCTCTTGGAGTACCGGCCGCAACGCGGCGAATTTTCCAGTTCGGGGTATATTTCGACCGGTCGCCGGTAGTTGGCGATGGTGAGGCGCGTCTCCACCGGCGGCGTCCGCATCGGCCGGATTTCGGTGTAGGGCGGAAGATGCGGCCGGGCCTGAAGCACGTCGTCACCCGCAAGCGCCTGCTGGAGTTTCCCCCAGTCACGGCCCTCGGCGGCGTGAACGTCGGGGCGGGAACTCATCAACGCAAGGCGGCTCTCCGGCGAAGCGGCTTCGACCGCCCGGCGGAGCGATTCGGCGGGCTCAAGCAAAGTCTGACGGCAAAGGTCAAGCCAGAGCGCACGCCACGGATGGGGTTTCCCCGGTTTCAAAATATTGGCGAGAAGTTCTTCGCGGCCGACCTCTTTTTCCCCGGCCATCGCCGCGAAACGCGCGAGGTGGAGCGGACAAAAACAGCCGCCGTACTTCATCGAGGGTTCGTGATTGTGCAAGCGCCAGTCGTCCTCGACCCAGATCGTCACCGGACCCAGCCGCGCCGCCATTTCGGCGAAACGCCGTTCAAGGTCGCGCTGCCAGGCGGGATCGAGCGGACAAGCGGTAATCGGCGACACCGCGCCGGTTTCGCCGACCATCGGCGCAAAGTCGCGCCCGGTCTCGCCGAAATGCCGTCCGCGCGACAAGTGACACGTAGTGACCCAGGGATTGAGGCTCATGGCGATACCGGCTTCGGACAGAGCTGTTTTGAGCCGCTTCGCAAGCTCGAACCAGGCGTCGTCATAAGCGCGGTCGGTATAGCCCCGGAAAAGCTCCTCGGGATTGTGAAAAAACATCACTTCCCCGACCCCGCCGCAACGGCAAAAATCAAGCAGTTCGGCGATCCGGTCCCCATCCGCAAAACCGGGGTCGATATAGTAACGCAGAATGTAACGATACCCGTTCATACCCAAACAATGTAGCACTTTTCATCAAATAAGCAAAGTTCT
>JBFWIO010000170.1:0-6967 GCA_050255955.1 Victivallaceae bacterium | reverse complement strand
GGCTTTCGGCACTCCGGCGGCAGCGGCAAGGCGGTACTCCTCATAGGCGAGCACCGGGCTTTTTTCCACGCCGAACCCGTTTTCGAGGCAGATACCGACGTTGAAGCGGGCTTCGGCGCTGCCGCCGGCGGCGGCTTTGCGGAACCAGAAGACCCCGAGCGACGGGTTGGCCGGACGGTTGACCCCCTGGAGAAATTCATGGGCCAGCCGGAACTGCGCCGCCGGATCGCCGGCCAGCGCGGCATCACGCAGCGGGTCCGCCGCCGGAACCGGCGACGGTTCGGCAGCGAACACGGCCGCCGCAAGCAATACCGCGGCGGCGCACAGCCGGACCGCCGGGGTTCTCATCAGGCCTGCTTCTTGAGCTCCGCAAGTTCGGCTTCAAGAGCCTTGACCTTGGCGGAGAGTTTTTCAAATTTGGACGGCAGCGTGTAGCGGGCCATGAATTCGCGCTGGCTTTCGGCCGGAGTGCCGAGGGCGATCGCCCCGGCGGGAAGGCTTTTGGCCACGTTGGAGGTCCCGGCCACCTGGACGCCGTCGCCGATGGTGATGTGGCCGTTGATCCCGGCCTTGGCGGCGAGGATCACTCCCCGTCCGAGTTCGGCGCTGCCGGCGACGCCGGACTGGGCGACCAGGATCGAGCTTTCGCCGATCACCACGTTGTGGGCGACCTGGACCAGATTGTCGATCTTGACGTTGGATTTGATCCAGGTGACGCCGAAGCGGGCGCGGTCAACCGTGGTATTGGCGCCGATTTCGACGTCATCGCCGATCCGGACGATCCCGGTCTGCGGCACTTTGACCAGGCCCTTCGGCCCCGGCACGAAGCCGAAACCGTCGCCGCCGATCACCACCCCGGGCTGGAGAATGACCAGATTGCCGAGTTCGCAGCGCGCCATAATCGTCACATTGGGATAAATCATGCACTTGGCGCCGATTTTGACCTGATGGCCGACGAAAACGCAGGCGCAAATCACCGTGCCGTCGCCGATTTCGGCCCCGGCCTCGACGACCGCGTTGGCGCCGATGTGAACATTTTGCCCGAGTTTGACGCTCGGATCGACCACCGCCGAGGGATGAACGCCGGGGGCGTAAACCACCGCCGGCGGTGCGAATACCATGATCGCCTGGCTGAACGCGTAATCGACGTTGCTGCAGACGATGAAGGTCTTGGCCCCGCGATCGTCGGGTGAAATATCCTTGCTGACCAGCACCAGGCCGGCTTTGGAATCCGGCAGCTGGCTCTGGTAACGCTTGTTGCCAAGGAACGACACCTGATCGGGTTTGGCATCCTTGAGCGAGGAAACCCCGGTGATTTCGAGATTTTCATCGCCGATCAGCTCGCCTTTGACCAGCTCGGCAATAAATTTGGCGGTAACTTTCATATCATTCTCCTATGTCGGATGGATGTTTTCGACCGATCCGGGCGATTTCCGCCGAAAGGTCTCAGAGCGACGCGATTTCGATCATTTTGCCGCCTTCGGCACGACTGCGGCTGACCGCTTCGAGGAAAGCGATGATTTCGAGGCTTTCCTCGACCGGCACCGCCGGGATGCCGGTCTGGAAGAACGGCACCACCTTGCGCAGCAGCATCGCATAAAACGGAACCTCGGTCGAGACCATCGCCGCGATGTGCCCCTGAGTGGTGGTCAGCGTACAACCGAAGTTATTGGCATTGATACGGTTGCCCGAGAGCTTCCCGATCCGTCCGTCGGCCCACAGACCGACCACCGCATCGACTTTGTCGGTGCTGAAAGTCTGGACTTTCTGACAGCCGCGTCCCATAAAGGAATAAAGCAGTTCGGCCGAGTGAATCCCGTACCAGAAATAGTCACGGTAGTCTTCAAAAAACACCATCGGCCCGAAGGCGTCCACCGCCGCCACTTCGGCCCCCGCCGGCAGCGCGCCGTCGATGCCCTTGGCGTAACGGATCGCCGAGGCGGTCATGATCGGCACGTTTTTGGCCTTGGCCAGTTCGACGATCGCTTTGGCATCATGGTAGTAGCAGGCCAGCGGCTTGTCGATGAAGATCGGTTTGCCGAATTCGACCAGAATCTTGAACTGTTCGAGGTGCTGGTTGCCATCCACGCTTTCGAGGAAATAGGCGTCGAGCCCGGCCAGGGCCTCGATCGAATCGACAACCTCGATGCCCATGGCGCGGAATTCATCGGTGAACTGACCGACCCGTGACATACTCATTGAAAAGGCCTTGCTGCCGCCGGCGAAGGCCTTGACCACTTTGCCGCCGGGCACGTGGAATTCGTTGGCCGCGTCGTTAAGCAGTTTGGCAAAGGCCGGCGCGTGCGAAGTATCCAGTCCCACAATGCCGATGTTGAGCGTTTTCATGTTCTGAAAATCCTTTCCGTAATTCACTTGTATTGCCGTTAGAGATACCCGTTATTCAAATTTGCGCGGCACCCGCGCCAGCACCCGTGCCGACGCGGTGTCCTGATTGCCTTCAAAAACCAATCCGGCGCCGATCTTGTCGAGCTGCCGGTTCGCCCATTCGTAAAAGACCATGGCGGCCTCAAGATCGCGGTGAAGCAGCGTCCCCTTGTTCGCCCGGTCGAGATGCCCGGCCGAGCAGCAGCAACCGGCGCCGCCGCCGCGAATCACCAGCGGACCGGCGGACCGCCGCACCGTGTCGCGGAGCAATCGCTGAACCGCCGGCGCGGCCAGGCAAAAACCAGGCGCGACCTGACCTTTTGCATCGCTCCGGCGTCCGCCCGGCGGAATCGCGAGTTGTCCAAGGTCGATCACCTCCCCCGTTGCGGCGGCGGCATCCGCCGCCCCGCTCCAGGCCAGATAATAACCGAAGCGCCAGGGACGGCGCTGCAAAACCATTTCCGGTGCGAAGCGGAATATCAAGCGCTCGAAACACATCCGTTGCGCCGTCGCCTCGACCGTGAACGCCGCTTCCCCGCCCAGCTCGCGCCCGGCCCGGCAGCGCCACAGATCTTCGCCGCAGCCGAACTCCCAGAGTGTGCCGTCAACGGCCTCCGCGAGATAGAACACCGGCATTTGCGGCGCCTCTTCGGAATAGGGAAGATCGTGCCACTCGACGCTGACGCCGTCGCGCGAAATCCCGAGCCGCCGCCAGTCGCCGGAGAGCGTCACCGGGTCAAGCCTGAGTTCACGCAGCACCTGCCGTCCGACGGTACGGAAATCGGCGGTCACCCGGAGCAGGCCGTCAAGCAGACTGAAACTGCGCCGTACATCGTATTCGCAGCCAAAGGGAATTACCTTTTCCGATTCGGCGCTAACGAGAATACCGTCGAGGGTTCGATGAATCTTGAGTTTTTTCGCCTCCACCCGGGCTTCGCCGAAGCCGTCGCATAGAGCTCCCCCGACCGCCGCGCGGCCGGAACCGGCATCAAGTTCGAAAATCGTTTCGCCCAAGGATTTAAAATCGGCGGTGAATCCCGCCCCGTTGATTGCGTCGCGTGTATGGTCCATTATTCGATCCATTCAAGAATTTCCTCGACCGGCTTGCGTCCGATCGGGGCGGCCGGGGCGGAAGCGTAGCCGATCGGGGTCAGCGCCAGCGCGCTCCACGGTGCTTCGACCCCGAGCGCGGCGTCCATTTTGCGGCGGTTGTAGGCGCAGACAAAGCAAGTGCCCAATCCTTCCGACGCGGCGGCAAGGATCAGATGCTCCATCACGATCCCGATATCCATCGCCACGATCGAATCGCCCTCGGGGCGACGCCAGGCGTTTTTTTCGTCGCCGAGCAGCACGGCGATCACCGGCGCGTTTTTGAGCAACTGCTGCGGACAGGCTTCGCGAATGGCGGCCAGCTTCTCCGGATTGGTGACCAGCAGCAGACGGAACGGCTGCCGGTTGCAGGCGGTCGGCGCCAGCCGGGCGGCTTCGGCGAGACGCAACAGTATTTGCTTCGGCACCGCATCGGACTTGTAGTTCCGGATGCTTCGCCGCGCGGCGAGAAGCTGATAGAAATCCATAAAAAATCCCCACTTTATTATTATATCCTATACTATGCCCTGTTTTTTCGGTAAAATCAAGTTTATTCCGTGCAAAAATGCAAATCCGGGGTTATATTTATGACATCAAATTGAAAGGATGCGAATGCAATGTTGGCAAAACGAATCATTCCCTGCCTCGACGTCGCCAACGGCCGGGTGGTCAAGGGAGTCAATTTCGTCGACCTGATCGACGCCGGAGACCCGGTCGAAGCGGCCCGCGAATACGACCGCCAGGGCGCGGACGAACTGGTATTTCTCGATATTACCGCAAGCTCCGACAACCGCGAGACGATTTTCGACGTAGTCAGCCGGACCGCGCGCGAAGTCTTCATCCCGCTCACTGTCGGCGGCGGCGTGCGCACCGTTGACGATATGCGTAAACTCCTCCTTTGCGGAGCCGACAAAACATCGGTCAACACCGCCGCAATCGCCAATCCCGATTTGATCCGCGCCGGTTCCGAATACTTCGGGAGCCAGTGCATTGTCCTGGCGATCGACGCCCGCCGCGTCCCCGGCGAAAACCGTTGGGAAGTCTTCACCCACGGCGGCCGCCGGCCGACCGGCATCGACGCGGTCGAGTGGGCGGTGCGCGGCGCGGCGCTCGGCGCGGGCGAAATTCTGCTCACCAGCATGGACGCCGACGGCACCAAGGACGGCTACGACTGCGAACTCACGGCGGCGGTTTCGCACGCGGTGCGGATCCCGGTGATCGCCTCGGGCGGCGCGGGCAATCTTGAGCACCTCGCCGAAGTCTTTGAACGCGGCGCCGCCGACGCGGTGCTGGCGGCGAGCATTTTCCACTTCGGCACCCACACCGTCGCCGAAGCCAAAGCCTATCTGCAATCACGCAATATTCCGATTCGAACCACAAGGAGTTGAAACGATGGACGAATTGACCCGCAAAGCCCTGGAGTACCACGCCTCCTCGCCAAAGGGCAAAATTTCAACGGTGCCGACCAAACCGTGCCAGACCGGCGCCGACCTTTCGCTCGCCTACACCCCCGGCGTCGCCAAGCCCTGTTTGGCGATCAGAGACAATCCGGCGGCGTCCTATGAGTACACTATGCGCGGCAACTTCGTCGCGGTGGTCAGCGACGGCACCGCGGTGCTCGGACTCGGCAATATCGGCCCCGAAGCCGGAATGCCGGTTATGGAGGGCAAAGCGGTACTGTTCAAACGCTTCGCCGACATCGACGCGATCGGCCTCTGTCTCGGCAAGGTGTTCACCGCCAACGGCCGCACCGACCCGGCCAAGCTGATCGAGACGGTCGAGCGGCTGGAACCCTCCTTTGGCGGCATCAATCTCGAAGATATCGGCGGACCCGCCTGTTTTGAAGTTGAGCAGACGCTGAAAAAACGGATGTCGATTCCGGTTTTCCACGACGACCAGCACGGCACCGCGATCATCTCGATGGCCGCGATCATCAATGCGTTGCAACTGGTCGGCAAGAAGATCGAAGAGTGCCGTTTCGTGATCTCCGGAGCCGGCGCGGCGGGGATTTCGTGCAGTGAGTTCTACATCTCCGGCGGCGCCCGGCGCGAAAACTTCATCATGTGCGACTCCAAAGGCGTGATCCACACCGGCCGCACCGACCTTACGCCCGAAAAACAGCGTTTCGCGGTGAAAACCGATGTTCGCACCCTCGCCGACGCGATGAAGGGCGCGGATATTTTCCTCGGTTTCTCGGTCGCCGGCAGCGTGACCGGCGCGATGGTTGCCGCCATGGCCGCCAATCCGGTCATTTTCGCGATGGCCAACCCGACCCCGGAAATTTTCCCGGACGAAGCGCTCAAAGCCGGCGCGGCGGTGGTCGGCACCGGCCGCAGCGATTTTGCCAACCAGATCAACAACGTGCTTGGTTTCCCGGGTATTTTCCGCGGCGCGCTCGACGTGCGGGCGACCGACATCAACGAAGCAATGAAGCTGGCCGCCTCGCAGGCGCTGGCCGGTCTCGCGACCGAAGCGGTGCCTGAAGAAATCAAAGCCGATCTTGCCAAGGCTTATCCCGCCGATTTCGCCGCCGGCATGTTCGACGGCCCCGGCGGTTTGCGCAAAGACTGCGTCATTCCCAAGCCCTTCGACCCCCGGGTGGTGCCCCGGGTCGCCCGCAACGTCGCCGCGGCGGCGATGGCAAGCGGCGTCGCCCAGCTCACCATTGACGACCTCGACGCTTACGAAAAAGCGGTCGCCGAACGCATTCGCAAAGCCAACCGGAGCTGACCCCGATGCAGGATATGGCGGAACTGAAAACCATCGTCGCCGGCCAGCCGGTTACCTTCGGCAAGCGCGGTGAACTCGATACCATCCGGGTGGAGAATCGCTTTGCGACCTTTGAAATGACTCTTCACGGGGCTCACGTCACAAGTTACACCCCGCGCGGCGGGCGGGATCTGCTGTGGCTGAGCAAAGAGAGCAATTTTGCTTCCGGCAAGCCGATCCGCGGCGGCGTTCCGATCTGCTGGCCATGGTTCGGTCCGCATCCGGCGGGCGCCCCCTTCCCGGCCCACGGCTACGCCCGGCTGGCGCGCTGGGATCTGCTCGCGGCGCGCACGCTGCCGACCGGCGAAACGCGGTTGCTGCTGCGGCTTGACCGCACCGCAATTCCAGCTGAAATTCCACAGCTGGAACTGGAAGCGGAATTCACAGTCACTATCGGCAGCCGCCTGGAACTTGAACTGGCCACATACAACGTTTCAGATTCGGCGCTGACCGTCACCGAGGCGCTCCACAGCTACTTCGCGGTCGCCGACATTGCGGAGGTCGTCATCACCGGGCTCGAAGCGACGCGTTATCTCGACAAGGTGGCAGGGGACGAAAAAATCGAGTCCGGTCCGATCGTCATCGACCGCGAAGTCGACCGGATCTACTGCGACACCGCGGCTGCGGTCGTCATCGATGATCGCGCCGGCAACCGCCGGATCACCGTCGCCAAGCATAACAGCCGCTCGACCGTGGTCTGGAATCCGTGGATCGAGAAATCGCG
>JBFWIO010000169.1:0-7027 GCA_050255955.1 Victivallaceae bacterium | reverse complement strand
GGGCCGGGCTCAGCGGCGGAACTCGTTCCGCCTCTCTGAGCTGGGGCTTCGCCCGGAGCGAGGGAGGCGAGGCGCTGCCTCACACTCCGCAAGAGGGCTCCGCGCCCTCTTGACTCTGCGCAAGGGCACTGCCCTTGACCGGGGTACGGGCTTGCGGCACGCAGGGGCACCGCCCTTGACCGGGGTACGGGCTTGCGGGCACGCGGAGCACACAGGATACTTTGAAAACTCAATATAACACCAGGAGCCATCCATGAACCCGCTCGCAATCCACAATCCCGGCCCAATGCCGCATCCCCGCATGAAAAACCACCCCCGGATCTACGGCATCATCCACTTCTCACTCAACACCTTCACCAACCTCGAATGGGGCTACGGCGACGAATCCCCCACCCTCTTCAACCCCACCTGCTTCGACGCCGACCAGATCGCCGCCGGTTGCCGCGCAGGCGGACTCGAAGGCTTGGTCATCGTCTGCAAACACCACGACGGCTTCTGCCTCTGGCCCACCCGGACAACCGCGCACAACGTGACCAATTCGCCGTTCAGCCGCGACCTGGTCGGCGAATTGACCGCCGCCCTCCGCCGCGCCGGACTCAAAGTCGGCTTCTACGTCTCCCCCTGGGACCGCAACGACCCCAGCTACGGCACCCCGGACTACCTCGAAATCTATCGTGCCCAACTACGGGAAGTATTGACCAACTACGGCGAAGCCTTTGAAGTCTGGTTCGATGGCGCCAACGGCGGCGACGGTTACTACGGCGGAGCCCGCGAAGTCCGCAAAATCGACCACGCCACCTACTACGATTGGACCAACACCTGGGCACTCGTCCGCCAACTCCAACCCAATGCCGCCATCTTCAGCGACATCGGCCCCGACCTCCGCTGGGTCGGCAACGAACTCGGCTGCGCCCTCCCCGAAAGCAGCGCCCGCTACACCCCGGAATCCCCCGACGGCAAACCGGTTGCCCCCGGCAACGTCCGCTGGCAGCTCGGCACATCAGGCCACGCCGATGGCGATTTCTGGCTTCCCCCCGAATGCGACTTCCCGCTCCGTCCCGGCTGGTTCTACCATGCCAGCGAAGACAATCGCCTGCGCTCGGTTCATCAATTGATCGACATCTACTGCCGCTCAATCGGCGCGGGAGGGTATTTCAACATCGGCATCGCCCCCGACCGGCGCGGACGGCTCCATGAAAACGATGTCAAACGCCTCGCCGAATTCAAAACGGCAGTCGATTCGCTCTTTGCCCGGCCGCAACCGCTTGCCGATACCGAATTCAACCTGATCCGCCTCCGCGAAGACGGCGACGAAAAGGTTCGCGGCTACCGGGTGCTTGCCGATGGCAAAGACGTGGCGGCGGGCAACCTCATCGGCATCGAACGCCTGATCCGCCTGCCCCGTACGGTCAAGGCGGCCAGGGTCGAACTTGCCGCCGACGCCCCCGCCACGCTCGAACTCTTCCTCGCTCCGCCCGACTTGCTCACCGCACCCGCCGAGGGCGAAACGATCCGGGCGTCCCACCAATACCGGGTGCTGAGTGCAAGGAACGCCGGCAACGGCGTCTTTACCGGCGAGTTCCCGGCCTCCGAGCACGAGTTCAGCACCTTTGTCTGGACCCCGCGCGCCAATCCGCCGCATCCGGCCCGCTGCGGGCTGGAGCTGAGTTTCGACGGCGTCCACTTCGCCGCGCCGGTCGAGGCCGAATTCGGCAACATCTGCGCCAATCCGATCCCGCAGCTGATCCGTTTCGCGCCGGGCAAACCGCGGCAATGGCGCCTGACCGTATTGCGAACCGTCGGCGGCGACGGCGACCCGATGCCGCTCGAACTCGGCGTCCTCTGAAATTTTCACTTTTTTTCACGATCCGGCTTGCAAAACCGGCAACGGCGAGGCAAACTAAAGATATGAAAAATTCAGAAAAAAACACCATGAACAACGCCCCCAACGACAAAATCCGCTACGTCACCGACAGCATTTTGTCATACATTATCAATCACCAGCTCCGGATCGACGACAAGCTGCCCTCCGAAGAGGAACTGACCAACCTCCTCGGCGTCAGCCGCAGCAGCGTCCGCGAAGGCCTCCAGAGCCTCAAATTTCAGGGACTCCTCGAGTCCTCGACCCGGCGCGGCACGGTGCTCCGGCCGGTCGACTTCGCCAGCGTCGGCAACATCCTCGCCTACCAGATCGCGATCAGCGACGTGTCGTTCTATCAGTTGCTCGAAGCGCGCCTGACCGTCGAACTCGGCGCGCTTGAGCTGATCGCCAACAAGGCGTCGCAGGAGGAATTCGCCGAACTCCGGGATCTTGCCGACTGCTCCCGCTACGACGACACGGCGGAAGCGCTCGAATACAATTACCAGCGCGACCGCGCCTTTCACCGCCGCTTGCTCGAAATCAGCGGCAACGCGATCCTGATCTCGTTCTCCCGGTTGCTTGAACTCTTTTTCTCGACCGGCCGCTGCGCCTCCAGCGCCGCCAGCCAGGAGGCATCCCGCGAACATCTGATGGTGCTCGACGCGTTGGAATCCCGCAACTTCGACCTCGCCCGCGGCCTGCTAAAAAAACATCTCAATAAATACGTCAGTCAGTCGTAATCCACTTTTTTTTCATTTTTTTTCCATTCGCCCTTGACATTTGAGCCGTTTTTTGCTATAATTTTATTTGTCAGACAAATTAGCCACAAAAAGCATAAAAGCAAAGAAAATCAAAAGATAACGCCACTTATCATCATACAAAAAGGTTTTTCAATCATGTTTGTTCCCAAAAGAAGCCGCGTACTCGACAAGTTACGCCGCGGCGAAACGGTCGTCTCCTACAAAAGCAACCTCTCCTGTTCGCGCGTGGTCGAAATCGCCGCCAATACCGGATTCGACTGCGTCTGGGTCTGCGACGAGCACGTCGCCAACGACGCCTCGATTCTGGAGAGCCAGATTCTCGCCGCCCGCGGCGGCGGGGCCGACCTGGTGGTCCGGGTCCAGCGCGGCTCCTACAGCGATCTGGTCAAACCCCTCGAACTCGATGCCGCCGGAATCATGGTGCCGCACGTGATGTCAGCCGCCGATGCCCGCACAATCGTGAGTCAGGTGCGTTTTCACCCGCTCGGTATGCGGGCCATTGACGGCGGCAACCGCGACGGCGGGTATTGCGCATTCGACTTCACCGAATACATCCGGTTCGTCAATGCCAACCGCTTCGTGATCCTCCAGATCGAGGACCGGTCGGCGCTAAAAGAAATCGATGCGATTTGCGCGCTTGACGGCTTCGACATCATCTTTTTCGGCCCCGGCGACTACAGCCAGTCGATCGGGCGCCCGGGGGAATGCGACCTTCCCGAAATCGCCGATGCGCGCCGCCGGGTCGCCGCCGCCGCCCGGAAAGCCGGAAAATTCGCCGGCACGGTCGGCGGGCCGGGAAGTTTCGCGATGCTTCGGGACGAGGGCTTCCAGTTCATCAACCTCGGCGCCGATGTGATCGGCCTCAATGAACAGTGTCAACAATTGCTCAAATGCACCCTGAATTCTTCAACTCAAGGATCATGCGCATGAAAAAGTCGTTCACGTTGATCGAGCTTCTGGTGGTCATCGCGATCATCGCGATTCTCGCTGCCATGCTGCTGCCCGCCCTCAACAAAGCGCGCGAAACCGCCAAATCCGCCAAGTGCATGTCGAATATGAAAAACTGCGCCCAGATCGGCAGCATCTACGCCGATGACAACGTCGGCATGATGGTGCTCCACGTCACGCCCGGCGGCTCCTGGAGCGGACCGGTTTCCTACGCCGACCACTGGGTGGAAAAAAACTACATGGCCGACAACGCCGGAGTGGTCTCCTGCCCCTCCTCGACCAGTCTCAAGGTCAACAGCGGCAAAAGCCACCAGCAAATCTACGGAGTGGTCACCGCCGGGGCCTCCAAATTCATCGGCAACGCCTATTCAACGTCAGCCAACAACTGGTACCGCTGCATCAACGTCAAGGCGGTCACAAAAACCAGCCGGGCTTTTTACACGATCGATTCCTACCGCAAGTCGAGCGACAGTCAGAATTACGGACTCGACCTGGTCGCCGCCGCCGACACCATGGCCGCCGCCCGGCACGGGGGCCGGATGAGTGCGAACTTCCTCGACGGCCACGCAGCCTCGCTCCAACCGGCGGAATGGGCCCGGATGACCTTTGACAGCGGTTGCTACGTCCCGCGCGGAACCGGTTACGGATACGGATATTATCTCGACAAAACCCAGATGGTTGCCTTTGGCAATAACTGAAAAAGGAAAGAAAAAGATGCTCAAAACACTACTCGTTGCACTGCTCCCGGCGCTCGCCGCAGCAGCGGCCCCGATCAACCTTGGCAGCGGCGACTATCGCGCTGTCGGCGGAGCCAAGCTGACTGTCGTTGACGACCGCCTCACGCTGAGCCGGCAGGGCAACGCCAAAGAAGCCGCCGCCATCCGCAACCTCATAATCGAATCCCCCGCTTTTCTGGTGATAAAAGCTCAGGTCAAAGCCGGGCCCGGCGGAGGCAACGGCAAAATCAGCGCGATCGCACGCGGCGAAAAAAACGAATGGCACTTTCAGTGGTTCATGCCCGATATGGCCGCGTTGAACTCCGAATGGCAGGACGTGGAACTTCGCTTTTTCACCCCGGCGGTCTCCAAGTCGCTGGATATCAAACTCGAAGTCAACTCAGGCACGCTGGAGATCCGCGATTTCACACTGACCTGCTCGGCCGCCGCCGACAGCCGCCCGGCACACGCGCCTCGCCTCGAATACTGGATCAATATGGACTACAACGACAATGTCGTCTACAGCTCCAACCTCAAGCTCGACGGGTACGGCGAAACCGAAATCGCCGCATTCTTTGAAAAATGCAAAAAAGCCGGAGTCACCGGGGTGCAGTGGCGGATTTCGGTCTTCGGCCAGGTCGCCTATCAAAGCAAAGGCGCAGCGACCGTCTTCCCCGACCCGGCTCCGCTCGACAAACTTGATCCGGCGCGACGCCAAATGGCGGAAACACTGCGTGCCATCGACCCCCTCGCCATCGCCGTCCGCGAAGCACGCAAGCAAAACATCAAAATCCTGATCTGGGTAACCCTCTCCGACGAAGGTTATCCCGATCCGGCGATTGCGAACTACTGCGTGCCGCAGTTCCTGCTCGAGCACCCCGAGGCGAGATTGCAGAACCGTGAGGGCAAGTATCTTGACGGCACGCTCTGCTACAGCGTTCCCGCCGCCCGCGAATACCGGCTCGGCATGATCCGTGAACTCCTGGAATACAAGGCCGACGGGCTCTATTTGTGTACCCGCAGCCACAGCAACGCTTTCGGCACCGATTCCGGCGACGACTACGGCTTCAACGCGCCGGTCGTCGAGGAGTACCGCAAGCGCTACGGGGTCGATATCCTGACCCAGCCTTTTGACGTCGCCAAGTGGCGCGAAATCAAAAGCGACGGCTACGATCTTCTCTTTGAAGAAATTTCCAAGCTTGCCAGAGCCGCCGGGCAGGAGATTCGGCTCGGGGTCTCAAGTTCGACCCTCGCCAACGGCGCGTTCCAGAGCAACTGGGGCAAAACTCCGGTGCGCTGGCAGAAATTCTTGAAAAATCGTTGGGTCGATTCGATTCTCGACGGCCAGTACCATGTCGAGCCCTTCTTTGCCTCGCGCGAATTCAACCGCTTCCGCGAAGCCGCCTGGCCGGATCAGAAGTTCTATCTCTGGGCACAGATGGTCAATTACAGCGAAAAGCGCGTATATTCACAAGCCGAACTCTTCACCCAGGCGGCCTTTTTCGCATTCCTCGGCGTCAACGGCGGAGTCTATCACGAAGCACTCAATCTTGAGGAGAATGCCGCCGTCTATCTCGACTTGGTCGGTGAATTTTATCGCAAGGAGAATGCCAGGTGAATACCGCTCGACTCGGCATCCTCGACTGGACCTTGATCGCCGCCTATATTCTCCTGGTGGTCGGCTTGTCGATCCGGACCAAACTGCAGAAACGCCAGAACGCCGAAGAATTCCTGGTCGCCCACAAGTCGATGAACTGGCTGGTGGTCGCGGTCGCGGTCTTCGCGACGCTCTTCAGCACCATCAGTTTCGTATCGGTCCCAGGCGAAGCCTATAATTACGGGCTGACGCTGATGGTGGCGATGCTGGCCCAGATCCTGGTGCTGCCGCTGGCGATCTGGCTGTTTCTGCGATTTTTTTTCAACGCGCCAACCTTCACGGCCTATGAGTATCTTGAGCGGCGATTCGACCGCAAGTGCCGGATCACAGGAGCGGCGATCTTCATCACCATCCGGCTGTTCTACACCGGCACCGTCTTTTACGCCGCCAGCGTGATCTTCGAATCCCTGGTCGGCTGGCCGGCTCCGCTGACCATCGCAGCGATCGGCGCGGTGACCGTGCTCTACACCGTGCTTGGCGGAGCCAAAGCGGTGATCTTCGCCGATGTGCTGCAGTCGGTCATCATTTTCGTCGGGATCGGGGCAATTCTTTACAAGATATTGCAGGCGGCCGGCTTTGATTTTAACGGCATCTACAGCTTTGCCCAACGCAACAATCACACCTTCGAGCTCTTCGCCGAACCCTCGTTCTACCGGCTCAACGTCCATGACCGCTGGAATTTCTGGCTGATCCTGATCGGCGTGATCACCGGGCCGTTGACCACTTTGAGCTGCGACCAATTGGTGATTCAACGGCTGCTGGCAGGAAAAAACTATCAGCAGGCAAAGAAATCAATGTACACCAACTACCTCATCAGCATTCCGATGGTCAGCATGTTGTTTGGAATAGGGCTCTGTCTCTATTTCTATTATCAGGCGGGGACCGGCAGGCTACCGGAAGGCACCCGGGGTGATCAGGTACTTGGGTATTTCATCTCGACCGAATTGCCCGCGCCGCTGCCGGGACTGATCGTCACCGCTCTCTTGGCGGCGCTGATGAGCACAGTTGCGGGAGCAGTCAACAGCTTGGTCACGGTGTTCTGGAAAGACATCGCACTGGCCAATGCGCCGCACTGGGGCGGGAC
>JBFWIO010000168.1:0-7031 GCA_050255955.1 Victivallaceae bacterium | reverse complement strand
GCCAGCCTGGCGACTTGCGGATCGGGAAACACGTGATAAAAGGCGAAAAGGCAAGTCCCGAGAAAGAAGAAGCTCATCCAGGTCGGCACGCTCATGAACATGCAAATCAGCGTCGCCTTGCGCGCTTCGCGGGTCGATTTGGCCGCAATGTAGCGCTGAACCACATTCTGGTTGCTGGAGTATTCGGTCGTAAAGTTGACCACCCCCAGCAGCAACACCACCAGGAACGTCCGTTCGTCGAGCGCGAAACTGATCGGGCCGGGACTGAATTTATCAAATTTGGTACCGATCTCAATCACTTGAGAAATACCGCCGGGGAGATCGTAAATAATGATCCCGAGACAAAGCACCCCGCCGAGCAGGAGAATGATCGTCTGCACCACGTCAGTCCAGATCACCGCCTCAATCCCGCCGAGTACGGTGTAAAAGCCGACGATCACCCCGCCGATTACGATCACGTAACCGATGTGAACGTCGAGCATCGCCGCCACCGGAATCGAGACGAGGTAAAGGATCAGTGCCAGCCGGATCGCCTGCAACACCACAAAGCAGAGCGCAGCATAAGACCGCGCCAGCATCCCGTAGCGTTCTTCGAGATATTCAAACGCGCTGATCGCGTTTCCGCGCCGGAAAAACGGGATGAAGATATAGATCGCCAGAATCGCCGCCACCGGCAGCGCAAGATTGGTCACCGCCTGGCGGTAGTCGAGAATATAGGCCGCCGCCGGAATCGCCAGAAAGGTCACCGAGCTGATCGACGTGCCCAGCATCGAAAGCCCCACCGCCCAGCCCGGAAACGAACGGTTGCCGAGAAAGTAGTCCTCGGTGCTTTTGTTCTTCCGGGAGAAATAGACCCCCATCCAGGCCATCGCCCCGAGAAACAGTCCGATTGCGATCATGTCGGATACTCTGAACATAGCGTCTCCTTTGACGTTAAATTATGGTGTATGACGAAAAATGTATGGTTCCTGACTCCGGCGCGGACTGAATCCGCTTCCCGCCGGCGATCATTACGCTGTAACACCCGACTTGACAAATTATACGTTGACTTGTCGCAAAAAGCAACCTTTTCAAGCAAAAAAAACATTTTTTCAATGAATATATTCAGAATGCAAAGACGCTTTATTCACAACAAAAAAGCACTTTTTCCATTGATTACAATATAATTACATATAAAACAAAACCTGAATAAACGATTCAATTCAAAATATATTGCCGTTTTATTCAGAATTGTTTTGATTATTTTTGCAAAATCCTTTGCTTTTTATGTATACCCATACTATAATTGAAAAAAAGAACCAGACACCACGGAGGATATGACCATGACCATGACCGAAATCGCCCGAAAAGCCGGCGTCTCGCAGGCCACGGTATCACGCGTCCTGAGCGGCAGCGGCGCGGTTGCCCCGGAAAAACGCGAAGCCGTGCTGAAAGTCGCCGAAGCCGCCGGCTTCCAGGTCCGGCGGAGCAACGCCGGCGACAACCGCAACGAAGCACTCGGCATCCTGATGCTCGATGCGAGCTTCACCAACCCGGCGATCGGCATCCGCAAAATCGAAAGCATCGCCGCCAACCTCGACAGCGACTACGGCGTGGTGTTGCTGAGCAGCGCCACCGCCGCCGGCGCGTTGCGCTCGACCTTGCGCCGGAACAAAATTCGCGGACTGCTGCTGATCGGCCACCAGTGCCGCGATCCCGAGTTGCGCACGGTAATCCGTTCACTGCCGCACGTCTGGCTCAATTCGCACCAGGCCGGCGACCAGAATATGGTGCTCGGCGGCAACGAGGCGGCCGGGCGGCTGGCCGCGGATTACCTGATCAAGGATTGCGGCTGCCGGACCCCGGCGGTGCTTTCGCTCAACAGCGCCAATCCCGGATTCAGTTCGCGGATCGCCGGGTTCCGGTTTGAACTCTTTTCGGCAATGCGCGAATGCATCGCGATCAATGCCCGCAACACGGAGGGCTTCGAGTCGCTCTCCGACGACGAAATCGAGAAACTTCTCGATGCGGCCATCACTCCGGAAACCATCCACCTGATCGACGGCTTGTTCATCCCGGACGACCGGGTTACCGCCATTTTTCACCGCCTGATGCGGCGGCGCAATGTCGCCGTAACCATGCTCCCGCTGATCGTTTCGTGCAACAACGAATCCGAATTCCTGACCGGCCTCTACCCGCGCCCGGCCACCATCGACCTCGCCCCCGAACTCACCGCCAAAGCCGCGCTCACCGAACTGCTGCATCGGGTCAAAGGTGAAAAAATCGACGAAAAAATCGCCATCGTGGTCCGCCCCGAGCTGATCGAGGGCGAAAGCATCCGGCAATAAATTCACAACCCTGCCATCCGAAAGAAAGGCCGAAAGATGAAAAAGCGCCCCTTTACCCTGATCGAACTACTGGTGGTGATCGCAATCATCGCCATCCTCGCGGCGATGCTGCTGCCGGCGCTGAATCAGGCGCGCGACAAAGCCCAGGCGATCAAATGCGCATCCGGCATGCGTCAGTCGATGCTCGCGGTATCGATGTATCTTGCCGATTTCAACGACCGCATTCCGGTTTGCGCATCCGGCAGCGGAGTTGACAGCTGGCGGCGCATCGCCGGAGTTCTCGCGGTACGGCAGAACAAAAAGGAGTCGGGTTATCTGCCCAATGCCAATGTGATGTGCTGTCCGGCCTGGGAACCGCGCAAATACTGGAGCGACATGCAGACCTTCGGCGTAATTCTGCGCAAAGAATTCTGGGGCAACGGCGTCCAGACCACCGACACCGCCACGGTAAGCGGCGTGACCATCACGCTGATCAACGTCAAGCGGATCAGGAAACCGGCCCGTCAGATGTTTTTTCTCGACAGCGTGATCTACGACACCGATTACGCCGGCAATGCCAACTTTGTCCAATGCGCGGCGATGGATCAAGCTTACGTCAGCACCACCGGCGGCAAAAAATACGGAATCCACCTCCGTCATCACGACCGCACCAATATGGCGGCGGCCGACGGGCATGTCGAATCGCTCAATATCAAAGAATTGCGGAGCTATCACACCCCCGAGGACGGCGGCATGTGGCAGGTCGGCAGCGCGCTCAACCGCGAACTTATCCAGGTGAATTGATATGTGTGTGAAAGAGTGGATTCGAATCTTCCTGCCGTTGCTGCTGCTGACCGCCCTGACCGGCGCCGCCCAAAACCCTCTTCCCGACTTCAAACACCCTGCCGGAAGCCCCTGGCATCTGGTCGGGAATTTCAACGTCCAAAGCTATCCGGATGACGGCAAAGGCACCTGGGACGATCTCTCGCCGATGACCCTCTTCCGCCTTGACGGCGGCGACCGGAAAGGCAAAGTGACAATCTATATCCGGCTCAACCGGCGGAAATTGATCCTGAGTTTCTTCCGCAAGGAAGATTCGCTCAACCGCACGTTTGACGGCACTTCGACGATCGCTCCGGGAACGCTCCACGAGCTTACCGCAAGCAGCGACGGCAAAGGCAATTTCCGGCTCTGTCTCGACGGCCGGGCGGAGCTTGAAGCCGCGTTGCCGGAGCTGGCCGATTGCGCGTGGCAGAAATGCTTCCCCGGGGCCGACGGCGAACGGCGTCTGTTCAAGGGCGAACTGCAAATCGTCAAAACCGGCAGCGGCCCCGCCCCGGCGGCGGCAACAACGCTCCGCAACCCGGCTCCCGAAGCAAAAGTGACGCCGCTTGTTCCGGCGTCGCCGCTCAAGGCGGACTACCCCGCGCTCCGGGTCTCCGAAAATCAGTGGCGTCCGTTGATCGAACAACTGGAGCCTCGCTGCTGTACCGTGCCGTGGTATGACCGGAGCGGCCGCGACCTCCTGATGCTCGGCAAACCGAC
Source organism: Victivallaceae bacterium (assembly GCA_050255955.1). Taxonomy (GTDB): domain Bacteria; phylum Verrucomicrobiota; class Lentisphaeria; order Victivallales; family Victivallaceae; genus JAVBUI01. The sequence continues at coordinate 3,180 of JBFWIO010000168.1, read as the reverse complement.
CGCCCACGGCAACCGGATCGCGGTTTTCCGCTATCTCGGCGAAGCCAACGGAGTGCCGCTCTACGATCAGGGGGTTACAACTGCGCTCAAGTGCGGCGTCAACTTTCAGGCGGTGCCCAACGCCACCGGAACCTTTGACCTCTATGCCCTCGGCGAAAAGACTTCCTTTGGCCGCAACAATCTGATTTTTCTGCGCAACACCGGCAAGCCGGGCGCGCCTGAATTCACCGGCGCACCCGAATTGGTCGAACTCGACGGCAAGCCGGTCGCCGAAAGCCTCCCCGGCGCCCCCTCCGGCTGGCAGATCCTCGATCTTGACGGCGACGGCGTGGAAGATTTGCTGGTGAGCCGGACCGCCGCCCAAAGTCCGAAAAGCCGCTATCCCTTTGAAGGATCGCCCTGGACCGGCAAAGTTCAGCCCGACGCGGGCCCGGACCGCGGTTACGACCTCGACGGCAACTGGCTCGGCGCGCCGCCGATGGCCGAAATCGGTTTTGCCAAAGGGACCCGGGCCGAAGACGGCAAATTGAGTTTCGGCCCCTTCCGTCCATTCTGGCACAAAGTCGCGGGATTCAGCCTCAAATGGGCCGCCCACGGCGGCAGCCGGGGACTGACCGCAATGAACTTCGGCGGTCGCCGATTTCTGGTGATCAGCGGCAATATCGACCGGCTGCTGGCGCTGCCGATGACGCCATCAGAGGACACTTTCCTCTGCGGCGAAGCGCAGAATCTGCTGGCCGGCGGCGGCACCATGCACGACACCTATTATCCTTACCGGCTCAATACCGTCGATCTCGACGGCGACGGCAAATTGGAAATCCTCGCCGACGGCAATCCGGGACGAGTGGCCGTCTACCGCGGCGACGCCCCCGGCAAATTCCGCGAAACCGGTTCGGCCGGCACCCGCGGCGGGCCCCTGGCGGCCGATACATTGACCGCGCCCGCGGTTTTTGACTGGGACGGCGACGGGATCAAGGATCTCATCACCGGCGACGCTTCGGGCTACCTGATCCTCTGGCCGGGAACCGGGCGTCCGCTTGAGTTCAATTCGCCGATCCATTTCCGCACCGGCGGACAGATTGTCCAGCATCAGGCCGGTTATCGCGGCTCAATTCAGGGGCCCAATGAACGGCGTTGGGGTTACCTCAAGCCTGCAGTCGGCCTCTGGCGCGGCGGCAAAGGGATCATCGCCAATGACATCCGCGGTGAATTGATGCTCTACCGCCCGGCCGGCAAGAACCCTGCCGAACTTGACAAGCCGGTTCGCTTCACCTTGCGTGGCGAACCGTTGCGTTTGGCCTGGCGGACCCGGCCGGACATTCTCGCCGACGGGAAGTCGCTGTTGCTGGTCGATTTCGACGGCGATGCCGCAATCGGCGTCGCCGGCGGCGCGTCGGATACCGACTTGAGTTCGATGCGCAAGCTCGTTTACACCGACGGTACGCCGCTGCGGGTCTGCGGCCCGGTCGGACTGTGGGGCCGGATGGCGCTCTCGGCGATCGATTGGGACGGCGACGGCAAATGGGACATACTCGGCGGGACCAACAGCGCAGTTCAGCGCTTTTTCGATCCGGCGTCCGACAAGCGCGACGCCCGGGTTTTTCTGTGGCGAAATGCCGGAAGCAACGAGGAACCGCGCTTCGAGCGGGCCGTTCCGCTGCGCTGGAAAGGTGAATATCTGGAGTTCGGCAACCACAACGCCACTCCCGCTTTCACCGATTTCGACGGCGATGGCAAAATCGATCTGCTGGTCGGCGCCGAGGACGGCAAAGTCTACGCCTTTTCACGGCAAGACCTGAGCGAGTAAGTCCGCTATTTCCCCTCCGCTCCGGAAGCGCGTCCCGCTTCCGGATTTTCTATCGCATCGAGCCGGGAATGTCCAGCCGGTCGTCGGCGAGAATTTCGCGGCAGTGAAGTCGCGCCATCTGGCGGCGCAACCGGCGCATGGCAACCGGACTTTCGCCTGAGGCAGCTTCGGCATGCTGGATACCGGTGCCATAACTGAGGTGGCAGATGTAGCGGCTCATTTCTTTGGGCGGCAGAAAACGCAGCTTGTACCCGGCGGCGGCAAGTTCCCGGGAGACGGATTGTCCGACCGCCCCCCCGCCGGCAAAGCCGGTGGTGCATTGCCGCAAAAGTTCAGTGCGGAAAACCGCGCAGTGACTGCGCAAATAGTAATGATCCTTGTGCCGGACCGGGCGTTCGCCCCATTTGCGGCCGCGCAAAGGCGCCATCACATAGGCCCGGAATGCGTCCTCGACGGATTTGCCCAGACGCTTGAGCGGCGTCACCGGCTTGAGCTTCCAGCCGCCGAGACCGGCGAGTTTGCGGTCTTTCTCAAAAGGCGCGGTGAACGCTTCAAACCAGGCGTCGGACATCACCAGAGTATCGGAGTGAATGATCATCACCAGCGGCGTTGTGACTTCGGCCAGCCCGAGATCAAGCGCGCGGCCAAAAGACTCGGCGGCGGACTCCGCACCCGTCGCCGGACGCTCGATCAACCGGATGAAAGGCAGCTTTCGCAAATAATCAACCGATTCGTCCCCGGAATGGTTGTCGACGACAATGATCTCAATGAGCGACAGATCGGTGTGGAGATTCAGCAGCCGCAAACAAATTTTGGTCAGTTCGGGCGTCTGGCATTGCACCATCAGGACGGTCAGAAGTTTGTTCACGATTTGGCTCCGAGCGTGGGCTTGACCAGGAGACGCCAGAAGATCAGCCAGAAGACGATCACTCCGGCGCTGATGATCCAGACCAGCCAACCGCCGTGATGGGCGATCAATACCACCGCGGTCGATGTCCAGAGCCCGCCGCCCATAATCGGCTCATGGAGCAACTGCTTGTAGCCGAATGCCTGCGGCGCGATCGTCCGCGACTCCGGGTCGACCGTCCGCAGCAGCAGCAATCCGGTCGCGGTCACCCCGGTCGACTGTCCGAATTCGGCGATCGACTGCTCGAACCAGGTCTCCGGCAGCATCCGGGGCGCAAGATAGAGCACCCCGAAAACGTTCCACGCCATCCCGAGCACCGTAAGGATCAGCAGCGGCCAAAAGTAGTTCATCACAAACTCCAGCCGGATCGAGGCAATCGCCGCCACCACCAGAAAGTCCAGCGTCGATCCCGACAGGCGCTGCATTTGGGCATGATCGACCAGATAATCTTTTGATTTTGCTCATC
>JBFWIO010000167.1:0-7035 GCA_050255955.1 Victivallaceae bacterium | reverse complement strand
TGAGGCCGAGCCGGTGGCAGAAGCTTACCGTACGCGGCTCTCCCCCGTGCTCGCCGCAGATGCCGAGCTTGATCTCCGGACGCACCGCGCGGCCCTTTTCTACCGCGATTCGCATCAGCTCGCCGACTCCCTCCTGGTCGAGTACTTGAAATGGATCGTATTCATAGACGTTCCACTTGACGTAGTCGCCGAGGAATTTACCCGCGTCGTCGCGCGAGAAGCCGCAGCCCATCTGGGTCAGGTCGTTGGTGCCGAATGAGAAGAATTCCGCCTCTTTGGCAATCCGGTCGGCGGTCACCGCCGCGCGCGGAACTTCGATCATCGTTCCGATCTTGACCTTGAGCTTCATTCCGCGTTCGGCTTCGACCTTGGCTATGGTGTCTACGATGATCGCTTTCTGCAATTCGAGTTCGCGGACGTGGCCGACCAGCGGCACCATGATTTCCGGCTGTGAACCGGCGACGTCGCAAGCCGCTTCGGCGATCGCCCGGGTCTGCATTGCGGTCACTTCGGGATAAGTCATCCCGAGCCGGCAACCGCGGTGGCCGAGCATCGGATTGAATTCACTCAGGCTTTCCACCAGCTGTTTGACTTCGGCGGCAGTGGTGCCGAGCTCATCGGCCATCTCCTGTTGACCCTTGTCATCGTGCGGCAAAAATTCGTGAAGCGGCGGATCCAGCAACCGGATAGTGCACGGCCGCCCCGCAAGCTCCTGAAAAATTCCGGTGAAATCCGCCCGCTGGAGCGGCAGCAGCTCGCTTAGCGCCCGCTGGTACTGGTCGATTGCCTGGAGCGATTTTTCGCACTTGGCGCACTTGGCGCGCAAGGCGTCGAGGTCGCTCACTTCAAACTTGTCCTTGAGCTTCTTGACCGTCTCCGCCACCAGAATCAGCCGGCGAAAGGACGTAATGCGGTCGCCCTCAAAAAACATGTGCTCGGTCCGGCAGAGGCCGACCCCCTCGGCACCGAACTTGACCGCCACCCGGGCGTCGTGCGGAGTGTCGGCATTGGTGCGTACGCCGAGCCTGCGGTACTTGTCGGCCAGCGTCATGATCTGGCCAAAGGGGCCGGTGAGCTCGGGATCGACAGTGGCGATCTCGCCGGCGTAAACCGTGCCGGTTGAGCCGTTGAGCGATACCCAGTCGCCCTCTTTGATGATTTCGTCGCCGCAGGTGAAACACTTGTTCCGGTAGTCGATCCGGATGTCGCCGCAACCGGCGACGCAGCAGATTCCCATGCCGCGGGCAACCACCGCGGCGTGGGAAGTCATTCCGCCGCGGGTGGTCAGGATGCCCTTGGCAACGTGCATTCCGCCGATGTCTTCGGGGCTGGTTTCGATCCGGCAGAGAATCACCGGCTTGCCGGCGGCGGCCCAAACTTCGGCGTTATCGGCGCTGAAGACCGCCATTCCGGTGGCCGCGCCCGGCGAGGCCGGGAGCCCCACTGCCAGTCGTTTGGCGGCGGCTTCGGCCGATTTGATGAAGACCGGGTGGAGCAACTGGTCGAGCTGGCCGGGGGCGACCCGCATCACCGCGGTTTTTTCGTCGATCAGCCCTTCCTTGACCAGGTCGGTGGCGATCCGGACGGCGGCGGCAGCGGTGCGTTTGCCGTTGCGGGTCTGGAGCATGTAGAGAATACCGTTGTCGATGGTGAATTCGAGGTCCTGCATATCGCGGAAGACGTTTTCCAGCAACACCCTGATTTCGTTGAGCTGCTTGAAGCACCCGGGCATCGCTTCCTCCAGCGAGGGGTAGCGTGCGGCGCGCACTTCCTCGCTGACATTTTGCGACTTTGCCCATTCACGCGAACCGGCGAGGGTGATCTGCTGCGGGGTGCGGATGCCCGCAACCACGTCTTCTCCCTGGGCGTTGATCAGGAATTCGCCGTAGAAGTAACGGTTTTCGCCGGTGGACGGGTCGCGGGTGAAAGCCACCCCGGTGGCGGAGTTATCACCGGAGTTGCCGAAGACCATCGCCTGAACGTTGACCGCGGTGCCGAGGAGTCCCCGAATGTCGTTGATCTGGCGGTATTTGATCGCACGCGGATTGTTCCACGACTCGAACACCGCCTGAATGCCGCGCCAGAGTTGCGCTTTGGGGTCTTCGGGGAATTCTTCGCCGGTGGCTTCGCGGACCACTTGTTGATAGCTTGCGATCACTTCCTTGAGATCGGCGGTGGTGAGGTCGGTGTCGAGTTTTGCGTTTTTTTCGTGCTTGACCGCTTCCAGCGCGTGTTCAAAGCGATCGTGCTCGATGCCGAGCACCACGTCGCCGAACATCTGGATGAAGCGGCGGTAGGAGTCCATCACGAAGCGTTCGTTGCCGGTGAGCTTAATCAACGCCCCGGCGGTTTCGCGGTTGAGGCCGAGGTTGAGCACGGTGTCCATCATGCCGGGCATTGAGGCGGCGGCGCCGGAACGGACGGAGACCAGCAGGGGATTGGGACCTTTGCCGAAGGTTTTGCCGGTGGTCGCTTCGAGTTTGGCCAGGGCGGATTCGACCTGGTCACGGATGGCGGCGAAAAGTTTTTCGCGGCCGATGCGGTAGTATTCGTCGCATGCTTCGGTGGTGATGGTGAACCCCGGCGGGACCGGCAGGCCCAGTTCCGCCATTTCCGCCAGGTTGGCGCCTTTGCCGCCCAGCAGATCCTTCATCGATCCTTTACCCTCAGATTGCCCTTTGCCGAAAAAATAGACCATTTTCTTTGACATCGACGGAATCCCCTGCATTTTTGTTTTTTGTTTGGCGGATTCCCGCTCGGGCGGAAATCACTCGATTTTCATACGCTTTCTCCATGGAAAATTAATAGCGGCAGTAATCGCCATAACTTTACAGCATTTTGCCGGTGAATGCAAGCAGTTACATAGCCAATCGGAAGAAAAATTTTGAAGCTGCCGGTGGTCTGGCGCGAGTTAGCGCCGAGCGCAGTTTTTTCGGCCGGATTTTGCGATGCGGATTTGCAAAAAAGCCTCTCCGGCGGTACAATATGAACGTTCTCATGATGTAATTGGAAAGAGTGAAAATGCTGGATCAATTTTCCCGGACCCAACTTCTGCTGGGGCCCGATGCGATGAAGAAACTTGCCGCGTGCCGGGTTGCCGTTTTCGGCATCGGCGGCGTCGGCGGCTATACCGTGGAGGCTTTGGCGCGCAGCGGCGTCGGCCATATCGACCTTATCGACGACGACAAGGTCTGCCTCACCAACCTCAACCGCCAACTCCACGCCACGCACCGGACGCTCGGACAGTACAAAGTTGATGTCGCCGAAGCGCGGATTCTCGAAATCAATCCGGAAGCGCGAGTTACCAAACACCAGTGCTTTTTCATGCCCGAGACCGCCGACCGCTTTGATTTCACCAAATACGATTACGTGGTTGACGCGATCGACACCGTGACCGGCAAGCTCGAGCTTGTCAAGCGGGCCAAGGCGGCCGGGGTGCCGATCATCGCCTCGATGGGAGCCGGGAACAAGCTCGACCCCACCGCCTTTCGGGTGGCCGACATCAGCAAGACCAAAGTTTGTCCGCTGGCCAAGGTGATCCGCAAGGAACTGCGCAATCTCCGGATCAAAAAACTCAAAGTGGTCTACTCCGAGGAGATTCCGCTCAAGCCCCTCGAAGATCTGTCGATCAGCTGCCGGGAGCACTGCGTCTGTCCGGCGGGAACCCGCAAATGCACCGTCCGGCGCGAGATTCCCGGCTCGACCGCCTTTGTCCCCTCGGTGGTCGGTCTGATCATCGCCGGGGAAGTGATCAAGGATCTCTGCCGCAATGACTGAGGCAACAATGGATGACTCTTTGTTTGACGAATCGGTATATGTTATACTTAAATTGATCAGCGATGAGCTTGACCCGCAAGAAATCACCAAGCGGATCGGTTTTGCTCCCACGAAGGCCGGAGTCAAAGGGAGCTGTATTCCGGGGCGGAAAATGCCGATAAAAGAAGGGCTTTGGTCATACCAATATATTCTCACCGAGTATCCATGGAATATCGGACAGGCTATCGAAGAATTATTGCCCCGGCTGGAGTCCAAGCCGGAACTACTGGACTACTGCCGGGCTGAGGATATTTATGTGGAATTTTCCATTGTTATGTACCTTAATAATCGCACTCCCATTTTTACGCTTACGCCTGACTTGATGGCGCGTTTGTGCCGGATCAATGCGGTCATTGATGTGGATATGTATATCTGACCTGATTCAATACGCGGAGCGCGGCGGACGATATCAGGGGGAGACGAGAAATATACTCTCATTACGGAGCTTGGCCAGGTTCCGGCCGGAATTCCGGATCGGACTTGCATTTGAAGTGACCTCCTCTATCGTATAATTGATGGCCGCAGGTGCGGGAGTCGCCGCCGGTCGGTCGGGTTTCTTTGATGCCAAGTCGGTATCGTTTTTTGCATCTTCGCCCGACGGCGCGGCATGGTGGCGATGGATGGATCAATTTATAAACCGATTTTTTAATGGTCCGGCCGATATTCTCTTGACAAAATTGCGATTTTGCACTACAATATACACCATGCCGCCCTGCCGGCAACTTTTTCGACGGCAAAGGGTGACGGTTTGCATCAGGTAAAACCGCAATTTTCCAGCGTGTGCCGGGAGATTGCGGTTCGAATTTCAGGTCTGCCGCCGCGGGGGATGATCGCTCTCTTGTGGCTAATTCAACCAAAAGGAATTATATGGGCGTCGAAAAAATTCTCCATGCCATCAATCCCCACACCTGGCGCTTCAACGACGACGGCACTCCCAAAAGCTGGAAAGTGGGGACGCTGACCTACTCTTTCGGCGGACTGGCTTTCATTTTTACCATACTGCTGATCGGCGATATGATCTGGGCGTTCCGCGAGCGTTCGGTTTCGACGGTGGCGCGGCTGGTGTTCCAGAAACACGGCGCTTCGGATTTCGTCAACGGCATTCTGATCGCCTCGATCCCGTCGGCAATCGGGCTCGGGCTGGTGCCGATCATCAGTTTCCACTCCGACCGGTTCCGCAGCCGCTTCGGCCGCCGCATTCCCTATCTCTTTGTCACCACCCCGATCGTGGTCGCAGGGATGGTCGGGATGGCCTACAGCGAAAAGGTCGGGCACTGGCTTCAGCTTGAAACGCTGGGGATTCCGAATTCGACGCTGATGCTGCTGGGGGTGTTCTGGACGCTTTTTGAATTCGGGGTGATCGCCGCCAACGCGGTCTTTACCGCGCTCATCAACGACGTGGTGCCGCGCGAAGTGATGGGGCGCTTTTACGGCCTCTTCCGGATGGTCAGTCTGGCGGTCGGGATCGTCTTCAACTGGTGGCTGCTTGAACCGTCCCGGAATCACTACACGCTTCTTTTCGTCGGGATCGGCCTGCTGTACGGCATCGGCTTTGCGGTGTTGTGCTTCCTGGTCAAGGAAGGGGACTATCCGGCCCCGCCGGCCGGTGAGCGAAAGGGGTTTTTCGCGAATTTCAAAACCTATTTCGTCGAGTGCTACAGCAAGCCGTATTATCTGTTGGTTTTCTTCTTTTTCATGATGGCGGGCAAGGTCTTCGTCCCGATCGGCACCTACTCGGTGCTGTACGCCAAGACCTTCACCAACGACCTGACCGCGTATGGCAGATGCGTTGCCATTTCGTTCGGAATATCCTTTGTGTTGTCGTTCTTTCTCGGCATGCTGGCGGATAAATATCACCCGCTCCGCTGCGCGATCGTCACCATGGGGGTGTACGGTGTGACCACGCTGGTGTCCGGGTATCTGATCAAAGACCAGTTCACCTTTCTGGTTGCCGAAATCATTTTCTGCGTGATGTCGGGAACATATTTTACGTTGACCATGTCTTTGCCGATGCGGCTTTATCCGCGCGGCCGTTTTGCCCAGTTCGCCTCGGCGGGAGGTCTGATCGGCGGCATCACCCAGATCGTCACGGTGCCGATCGTCGGCAAAATCCTCGATTTGACCGGGAGCAACTACAAATTGATTTTTTACATGTCCGGCGGGCTTGCGTTTCTGGCCATGCTGGCAGGCGTCTGGCTGTACCGCGAGTTCGACAGGCGCGGCGGGGTAAAGAGTTACGTCGCACCCGAATAAGACTCCGGGCGATGCGCTTCGGACAGTGACCGGTCTTCCGCTGCGGGGAGCAGGGGGGCTTGAATTTCTTTGAACCCGATGGTATAGTATTGAACCGGCAGGGTCATTTTGGCACGAAACAAAGCCGGGACGACAGTTCGGGAGGGGGCTCTTCCGAAGTCGATTCCAGCCCGAACCGCGGGATGGACGGTGTGCAACTGATGATCGGGAAAGAATCCATATAAATGACTTGTTCAAAACAACTTATCACGAGTTCGTTCGCCCCTGCCGAGCGCAAGGAACATTCGGATGTCATTGTCGAATCGGATTTGCTCAAAGATGCGCTCAAAGGTTGTTCTTTTCTCGACGAGCTCCCCGATCCCATCATTGTCCTCAATCCGGAGCGGCAGATTTTGTTTGCCAACCAGACCTTGCTCCGCGCCCTCAAGCAGCGGGATGATTCGGCGGTGCTCGGCTTGCGCCCCGGCGAAGTGCTCAAGTGCGTCCACGCCGCCAATGACTCCGGCGGTTGTGGAACCACTGAATTCTGCCGCTCCTGCGGCGCGGTCAATGCGATTTTGCATACGCAGCGCTTTCACACCAATCTCTCTCGCGACTGCCAGGTGCTGACTACCAATGACGAAGCTTTCAATTTCCGGGTCTGGACCAGTACCTTGATTCGCAACGGCCACGAATACACGCTGATGGTGCTGCGCGATATCGCCGATGAAATTTACCGCAATTCGCTCGAACATATTTTTTTCCACGACCTGATCAACATCGGGTCAGGCTTGTACGGCTTGATGTCGATCATCGGCGATGATTGCGGCGCGTACCGGGAGAACCGGATGCTGCTGATGGGACTGACCGAGGAACTGCTCGAAGAGATCAATTCGCAGCTCGATCTCCTGGCCGCCGAAAAAGGGGAGATGAATGTCGCGCTGTCGGCGGTTGAGTCGATCGAAATCATGCGTTTCGTCGCCGAGC
>JBFWIO010000166.1:0-7073 GCA_050255955.1 Victivallaceae bacterium | reverse complement strand
GGGCTCCGCCCGCGAAAGGGGGAGCGCTTCGCTTAGCTTCGCTCCGGTGGAGCCGGAGCGACCAGCGTTTCGCCGCTGGACCACGCCTCCGTACGACGGAGGGCGGGGTTGGGCGCTTCGCGCCTTTTTTTTATTTTTTTTAGAGACGCGCGATACCCATCCCGCCATCGACATTCACCACCTGGCCGGTCGAATACGCCATGTCCCCACGCACAAACGCCGCCACCACTTTGGCTATATCCTCCGGAAAACCCCAGCGCGGCGTCAACGTCAAACCCTCCGCAATCAACTTGTCATACTTCGCCGTCACCACCGCCGTCATGTCACTCTTGATCACCCCCGGCCTGATCTCAAATACATTGATCCCGAACTCCGCCAGCCGCACCGCCCACAACTTGGTCGCCATACTCACCCCGGCCTTGCTGATGCAATACTCGCCGCGACTCACACTCGCCACCTCCGCCGAACAACTGCTCATGTTGATCACACACTGATTCTCATGACGGTTCTCACTCATGTGCTTCGCCACCAGCTGCGTCAAAAAATACGGCCCCTGCAAGTTAATTCGCATCAGCCGCTCAAAACTCTCCTCAGTCGCCTCCATCACATCCATCCTCTGCGCCGGAGCCACCCCCGCATTGTTCACCAGCACCGTCACCGGCCCGAACGCCGCCACCGTGCGCCGCAAATACTCCTCGCGCGCCGCCTTGCTCGTAATGTCGCACTTGACATACAAAGGCTTCCCCGGATACTTCGCCGCCTGCGCCGCCACCTGATCAGCCATCTGCGCCTCATCGATCAAGTCGCAATACGAAACATTGTGCCCCTCGGCCAACAGCTTCTCGACAATCCCCGCCCCGATCCCGCGGGCGCCCCCGGTTACCATCACGTGTGCCATAATCGATTCTCCTATGGTTTACTGCTTTTTGGCAGCTTTGATCTGCTTGAGTTGCTCCGCCTCAGCCCGGCATTTGTAAAAGTGATCCAGCGGATAACACCCCGACACCAGCCCGTTGCGCGGCGCAGTGGTACAGTCGCCGAATGTCCGGCAGACACAGCGCGTCTGCAACGGCTTCCCCTCCAGCGTATCGGCGCACAGCTCCGGATACGACAACACCATCCGGCCAATCCCGATAAAGTCGGCGATGCCCTTGCGCACCGCCCACTGCCCCACCTGCGGCAGAAATTCCTGCAAACACGTGTAGCCCGAACCGATAAACGCCAGTTCCGGAAAACGCGCCTTCACCTCCGATACCGCCCTGATCTGGCGCGCCGCCCCGATCACCGGGTCCTCCGGCGGCAAATAGCCGTCCGACACCGCGTAATACGCCGGGCGCTGAATGTGGGGAATGTAATAGGGACTCCCCACCGTAGTGCAAATAAGCTCGATCCCCAGCGACTTCGCCAGTTCAAGGAAACGGAACGTCTCGGTGAGGTCATACCCCAGACCGGTGCCGTCGCCGCCAAAGGCATACGGATAATTCCCCACCTCCGCCACCCCCGGAATCTCCATCGGAATCCCCACCCGGTCATCGGGCCCGGGGACAAAGGGGATCATGTCAAAGAGACTCAGCCGGGTCGAGACATCAAGCCCCGGCACTTCGCGCCGGATGCCCTCGACGATCTCGCGGAAAAACCGCGTCCGGTTCTCGAAACTCCCGCCGAAATCCCCCGGCCGGGTAAATGCGCTCAACAGTTCGTGGCCGAGGTAGCCATGCGCCATCTTGACATCAACAAAATGGAATCCCGCCTCCTTCGCCAGCTTCGCCGCGTCGATGAAGTGACGGATGATGTCGCGGAGCTCGGCGTCGGTAGCCACATTCTTCGCGTCGCAGTGAAAGCGGCGGTCGAGCAGCGGATGGCAGTACGCCGTCACCGATTCGAGTTTGGCGTCGTCATGGGGGTGGCTGTAGCGCCCGGAGTGGGTCAGCTGAAGCCCGATATAGAGGTCGTCGGCAGTGCCGAAGCGCTCGGCATGGATGATCCGCATCTCGTTGACCAGATCGGCCAGCGGTTTGACGGTTTCGCGGTTGATCATCATCTGGCGGGTATTGCTCCGTCCCGACGGCATCACCGCGGCGGCTTCGCAGCCAAAAAGAAGCTTCGCCCCGCTGCGGGCGAAGTTGATCCAGCGGCGGCGCGTCAGTGCGCCCGGCGCGCCGTTGGCTTCGCAGTCCCAGCCCTCCATCGGCAGGATGCACCAGCGGTTGCCGACGGTGAAATTCTTGAGCTTGAGCGGTTTCGCCAGCGGAGAAACCGGCGCGTGCTCGATCGCTTCGTCAAGGTCGATCGCGAGGCCGAGCGATTTAAGGTGCGCCCGGAAATCCCCGGCGGTCTTGAAAGAGGTGATTTTGGGATAGACGTTGGCCATGCTTAAAACCTTTGATCCTTTCTCAGGTGGATGATAATCAATTCGCTCTCTTCGCACGCTTCGTACGTATGCGGCAGCAGCGCGTCGAACTGGATCGACTCGCCGCCGGCAAGTTCGTGCACTTCGGACGGCAGCGTCAGCCGGATGCGGCCCGACAGCACCCAGCAGGTCTCGAAGTCGTCGCGGTGGATTTTGGGACTCGACACCCGCCCGCCGGCCGGAGCTTTGCCGTGAAGGCAGCGGACATTGCGGTACTTGATTTCAGAAAATAGAAAGTCCTCGGAGCGGTGGCTGCTGACGTTGCAGCGGCGCGACGACCCCGCCTCGGCCATGCTGAGGAGTTCCGCCGCCCCCAGCTCGAACACCCGCGCCAGGCGGAATACGGTGTCGATCTCGGCCATGGTCTGGTTGCGTTCAAGTTTTGAGATCACCGCGGTCGATACCCCGCTGCGCTCGGAAAGTTCGGCGATGCTCAAATCCGCTTTCTTCCGCAACTGACGCAGAACGCCGAAATCGAAATTCGCCATATTTACCCCGTTTTGTTTCTCTGATGACATAAATACATCAAAATATATTACCGGAAGAAATATTTGTCAAGCTTTTCCATCACTTTTTTCGATTCTTCATCCCCCATTGCCGGCAAAAGGGGAAAATTACGACTTTTTCCGCTTTCGGGCTTGACAATCAAAACCAAATGTCTTATAATAATAACAAATTCACAAACATTATAGAACAAATTCAAAAACACGCTCATATCGAGTGATCGGGAAAGGAACCAATGAAACCGAACCTCACCGTAATTGCCGTTCTGCTGCTGCTTTCAGGCTTCGCCCTCGCCGCCGCCGAGTCCGCCCCGTCCCCCCTTGCCGACCGCGTCCATCAACTCCGGCCGCCGGTGCTGACCCAGGCCGCCACCCTCGCCAAAGACATTCCGCTGGTCAAGGACGGCAAAGCCGATTACCTCATCCTCCACTCCGACACCCCGGCCGGCAAAGCCGCCGCCGACAAAATCGCGGCGGAACTGACCCGGAGCACCGGCTCCGCCCCGCTCGCGGTCCGGTCCGGCACCCCGGCCGACCGCATTCCCGACACCCACGCGATCATCCTCGGCAACCTCGGCAACAATCCCGCGCTGCAAGTACTCTACGCCCGGCAGCAGACCCTCGCCGACAACCTCGTCCCCGGCCCCGGAGGCTGGACTGTGGAAGCGCTGATCGAGCCCTTGAAGCGCGACAAAAGCGTGATCATCCTCGGCGCGAGCGACGACGCCGGTCTCGCCAAAGCCGCCGAAGCCTTTCTCACCCTCGCCCGCGACCACGCCGTCCCCGGCAACCTTGTCTTTCCGAACCTTCTCAAAACCGATTACAAGGTAAAACTCCCCGAGCGCAAAGTTGAACCCGATTACCTCAAGCGCGGCCTCGCCGAAGCCGACCGCCGGATCAAAGAGGGCGTCCACACCTCGGTCGCCGGCTACCTCCACAACATCGCCACGCGTTACACCATGTACCGCAACCCGGAAGACGCGAAACTCTTCGTCGCCGTCGCCAAACGCTACGCCGAAAGCGCCAAGCCCGACGCCGCCAAATACGGCGGCCCGTGGGGTTTCGACAGCGATTTCCGTTCTTTTCAGGTAATCGCGGGCTGGGACAATCTTGAGCATGAGCCGAGCCTGACCGACGCCGACCGCCTCGCGGTCAGCAACATGCTGCTGCGCTGGGTCAACGAAGCGATTTTTCCGGGCGCCAAAATCGGACTTTCCGGTCAAGGCCCGGTCAGCAACCACCTGACTTTCGCCTCCCGCGGCTCACTTCTGGCCGGCCTCTATTTCAATAAATATTACGCCAAAGAACTGCCCCAGGCCGCAATCTGGCTCGAAGTCGCCCAAAGCAACTTCCGGCGCCAGGCCGCCGCCGCCAAAGTCATCGACGACTGCGACTCCTACCAGTGGCTGACCTGGAATCACCTGCTCGGCTATTCGCTGGCGCTCCCCGACGACACTGTTTTCAAGAACGGCGTTGCCGCAAAAATGCTCCGGATGTGCGCTCTCACCATGGACAACCTCGGCTATCAGGCCCCCTACGGCGACAGTAACGGCTGGACGTCGGGCGGCGGCGAACTCGGCGTACTGGAGCTCTATTATTGCGCCACGCGCGACCCGCTGGCGGCGGCGATGCTGAAAATCAAACGCGCCGGCAAAAAAACCGGCCCCTATAATTTCGTTACCGCGCTCGGTTCCGACGCCGCAGAAATCCCCTCCGGTCTTCAGGTGCTCAAGCTCGACCGCTCCTATTTCGATCACGTTGCCGCAAGCGAGCCCAAAACTCCTTTTGAGAAGTGTTTCGACAAATTCGCCTACCGCGCCAAGTTCGACCCTGCCGCGCTCTACGTGCTGATTGACGGCGTCAACAATGGCGGACACCGCCACAGCGACGCCAACAGCGTGCTGCGTTTCACCCAGTTCGGCCGCGAATGGCTGGCCGAAAACGATTACGTCAAAAACCAGCAAAAATACCACAATACGCTCCTGATCCTCGCCGACGGCGAAGCCGCCGCCCTCCCCGATTACATGGCGCTCGAGGCGTCGACCGAAGACGAAACCGCCGCCGCGGCAACCGTCTCGGCACAAGTCGGCGCGGTCAAATGGGTGCGTTACTACATCTTCCTCAAAAAAGAAGACTGCTGGCTTCTGATCGACGAAGCGACGCCCGCCAAGGCCGGGGTTTACCGTTTCGTTCAGCGTTGGAACGGCATCGGCGTCGCCGCCGCCAAACCCGACGGCGTCGAGTTGACGCAGCAGGCCGCCGCGATGCGGTTCCGGACCGCCGCCGACGCCAAACTGACACTGACCGATGATGACGATCTCGGCAAACAATGGGTCACCTACCCCCACACCGCCCCGGTGATCCGGGTGATCGACCAGACCGTCGAGCGGAAATTCAAAGCAGGCGAAACCGTCCGTCTCGCCGCGCTCTGGCACGGCGTCTCCGGCAGCGGCCCGGTGCCGGAGTGGGCGCTCGACCGCGACGGCGACGGTTATTTTCTCCATACCGGCAGCGCGAGTTACCGGCTCAAATTCGCCGGCGCAAGCGTCAAAATCGAGCCCGTCACCGCCGCCCCGGTCACCCCCCGCCGCGCCCCGGAAGTCGCCGCCGCCGCCATTCCAGCGCCGGGCGCAAAGGTCAACTGGAGTCAGAAACTGGAAAGCCCCCTCGCCCCGATCAAACTCCCGCTCGATCCCAAGGGCAAGGAGCAGCGGGCGACCAAGCGGACCGAAGCCGAACTCGCCAAGCCGCAACCGGTCAAATTCTCCAAGGTGATCCGTTTCCGCGATAACGGCCAGACCAAACTTGCGGCGAGTTCGTTCCACGGCGACGTCATGCTCTTTGATGAAACCGGCGCCAAGCTCGGCGCGTGGCGCGTTCCGGCCGGGATCAGCGACATCGCCGCCGCCGATCTTGACGGTGACGGTCAATCTG
Organism: Victivallaceae bacterium; assembly: GCA_050255955.1. GTDB lineage: Bacteria > Verrucomicrobiota > Lentisphaeria > Victivallales > Victivallaceae > JAVBUI01. The sequence goes on along the minus strand of JBFWIO010000166.1, from coordinate 1,226 downwards.
AATTCCTGCTCGCTTGCGAAGATGCCAAACTTCGCGCGGTAAAGGCCGACGGCCGCGAACTCTGGAGCCGCGACTTCGAGTTCTACCGCATCTATCCCAATCCCACCATCGTCGAAGTCGCCGACCTTGACGGCGACGGCAAACCGGAAATTCTGGCCGGCTGCGACAACTGGAAACTCTACGCGCTTGACCGCGACGGCAAGGAGCGCTGGAATTACGAAGTCGTCCACCCCGTCCGCCGGGTCCAGGTCGCCGACCTCGACGGCGACGGCAAAGCAGAAATCGTCGCCGGCACCCGCTACATGTGGATCACCGTGCTCGACGCCAACGGCAAAAAGCGCTGGGGCACCAAATTCGGCATCGGCTGCCGCGCCACCGCCGCCCCGCTCAATGGCCAAAAAACCGGGCGCAACGTGGTCGCAGGTATCGACAATGGACTGATCACCTTTTACACCAAAAACGGCGATGAGATCAAATCTTTCGCCACCGGCGACGAAATCCAAATGCTCGCCGAAACTCCGGCGGGCAAAAACACCGAAGACGTTCTCGCCGCCTCATACAACGGCTACGTCTACCGCTTCAGCTGCGACGGCAATCTCCGCTGGAGCACCGCGCTGCCGTCTCCGGTGCTGCTGATCACCCCCCTCCCCGACGGGGCGGTCGCCGCCGGCACCGCGGGCGGCGAAGTCGCGGTGCTCGACGCCGGAGGGGCGATCAAGTCGCTCAAGACCTTCAGCGGCGCAATCGCCGGCCTCCTCCCCGGCGACGGAAAACTCACCGTGGTCACCGCCAACGGCGAAATCGCCGAAATCGCCTTACCCGGCAAATAAACCCACTGTTTCCCAACGCCGTCGGAGCTCCGACTCCGGCGGCGTTTTTTGTTTTCGCGCCCTTTGCGAAATCTTCCATTTTTGTAAAGCCGCAACTTTTTGGCAGTCAATTCAAGATTTTTTCGACAAACAACCATAAAACATTTAAAATAAAATACTTATATAATTAAAACAGAAAATCAATCTCAATCTTTATTTTGCTTGCCTTGTTACAAACGCGATTAACAATTAACGCAAAGCGCTTGTCTTTAAAAGCTTGCACATCTCTATGCAATAATTGCATAAAATATGCAATTTTTTCAGAAAGTCACTTGCTTTTTCATTTCGAATTTGTTATACTTATGTCAGAGCCGATTTCAAAAGTCGTTTCGGAATCGTCGAAAGGGCTTCTGAATC
>JBFWIO010000165.1:0-7077 GCA_050255955.1 Victivallaceae bacterium | reverse complement strand
CTCCGACACCTGCGGCGTCGGAGCTCGGGCCGGGCGAACTACGTTGGATGCCGCTCTTGGCCACCCGCGACAACGGAGCGGCGAGAGTCAAAGGCGCAGTGCGCCCGCCCGGAGCGGGGGAGGCGAGGCGCTGCCTCACACTCCGCAAGAGGGCTCCGCGCCCTCTTGACTCTGCGCAAGGGCGCGGCCCTTGACCGGGGTACCGGCGCTTTGGCACGCAGGGCGCGGGCCTTGACCGGGGTACCGGCGCTTTGGCACGCAGGGCGCGGGCCTTGACCGGGGTACCGGCGCTTTGGCACGCAGGGCGCGGCCCTTGACCGGGGTACCGGCGCTTTGGCACTCGGGGCGCGGGCCCTTGACCGGGGTATTGACGCATTGGCACGCCTGGATACAAAATTTGGACAACAACATGAACAACAACATGCACAACAATATCAACATTCGCAACCACGGAGGTCAGACCCGCGTTACCAACGCGGGTGTGACTCGTCGCGACGTCACCCGGTGAGAAGACCGCCCAAAAAATTCCGGCGCCTCCTCCCCCGCCCAGAACAAATCCGCAACAAACCCAATTTTTTGACATAATACGGAAAACAACATGAGCCAGTACAATCTCGAAACCATCCGCCACAGCGCCGCCCATCTGATGGCCGCCGCCGTCAAACAACTTTACCCGGATGCCAAATTCGACATCGGCCCAGCCACCGAGAGCGGCTTCTATTACGACTTCGATATGACCCACCGGCTAACCCCGGAAGACCTCAAGAATATCGAAAAAACCATGAAGAAAATGATCGGCCGCAAACTCCCCTTCGTCCGCTTCGAGCCCACCCGCGCCGAAGCCGAAGAGATGCTCAAAAAAGACGGCCAGGTCTATAAACTCGAACGCCTCGCCGACGTCCCCGAAGACGCCGTGATCAGTTTCTACCAGACCGGCGACTTTGTAGACCTCTGCCGCGGACCCCACGTCGAACACAGCGGCCAGATCGGCGCAGTCAAACTCCTGTCGATCGCCGGCTCCTACTTCCGCGGCGACGAAAAGAACCCCATGCTCCAACGCATCTACGGCACCGCATTCGCCAGCGAAGAGGAACTGCAGGAATACCTCAAGCGGATCGAGGAAGCTCAGAAACGCGACCACCGCAAACTCGGTCAGGAACTCGACCTCTTCACCTTTTCCGAAAACGTCGGCCCCGGCCTGGTGCTGTGGCAGCCCAAAGGCGCCTTCATCCGCAATCTGATCGAAACCTACTGGCGGGCGGAACACTACCGCAACGGCTACGAGCTTTTGTACACCCCCCACATCGGACAGAGCGTGCTGTGGGAAACCTCCGGACACCTGTCGTTCTACAAAGACGGCATGTATTCGCCGATGCAGATCGACGAAAAGGATTACTATTCAAAACCGATGAACTGCCCCTTTCATATCGAAATCTATCGCGCCAAGCTGCGTTCGTACCGCGAACTGCCGCTGCGCTGGGCGGAACTCGGGACAGTCTACCGCTATGAAAAGTCGGGCGTGCTCCACGGTTTGCTGCGCGTCCGCGGCTTCACCCAGGACGACGCCCATATCATCTGCACCCCGGACCAGATCGAGGACGAAATCGCCGAAGTGCTCCGCTTCAGTCTCGCGATCTGGAAGGATTTCGGGTTCAAGGAGATCAAGGCTTATCTCGCCACCCGCCCGGAAAAGGCGGTCGGCGACCCCGCCCGCTGGGCCCAGGCTCTGACTTCGCTGGAAAAAGCGGTCGCCAAATGCGGCCTCGACTGCGAAGTCGATGAAGGCGGCGGCGCATTCTACGGACCCAAGATCGACCTCAAGATCAAGGACGCGATCGGCCGTGAATGGCAGACCACCACCATCCAGTTCGACTTCAATCTGCCCGAACGCTTCGATATGAGCTATATCGGCGAAGACGGCAAAAAACACCAGCCGTACATGGTGCACCGCGCGCTTTTCGGTTCGATCGAACGCTTCTTCGGCATCCTGATCGAGCAGTACGCGGGGGCGTTCCCGGTCTGGCTTGCACCGGAACAGGCGCGGATTCTGCCGATTACCGAGCATCAGCTCGGAGCCGCCCGGGAAAAGATGGCGGAACTGCGGAAACTCGGTTTCCGGGTCGGTGTGGATGAACGCGCCGCGAGTTTGGGCGCGAAGATCAAGGACGCGCGTCACGACCGCATTCCGTATTTGCTGGTGCTGGGCGCCGAAGAGGCCGCCAAGGGCACCGTCGCGGTCCGCAGCCGGCTCGAAGGCGAACTCGGCGAAATGAGTTTCGACGCGATTGTGAAAAAGTTGCAATATGACCTTGATAATAAGGTTTGTTGAACTATAGTAAATTTGTCATACTTAGGCCGCGTCTTTCCGGCAGGATGGCCTGCCGGGAAGATTCGGGTTTTGAAGAAACCATTGAACAAACTCAAGAGGTGCTGTTATCGCTAAGTTGCTGAAACAAGGGGATCGGTCGTTTACGGCGGATCAAGTACGGCTGGTGTGGCCGGACGGGGAAAGACAGGAAGTAGTATCGCTGGCGCGGGCGCGTGAGCTTGCGGTGGAATCCGGGTTGGACCTGGTCCTGGTTTCCGACCGTGCGGTGCCGCCGGTGGTGCGAGTCATGAACTTCGGCAAGCTCCAGTACGAGCAGAAGAAGACCATGAAGGAACAGCGCAAGCATGCAACGACTCAGAAGATCAAAGAAATCAAGTTCCACGTCAATGTCGACACCAATGATTATCAGATAAAAATCAAAAAGTCGCTTGATTTTCTGGAAAAAGGGTATAGATTAAAACTCACGTTAGCGCTCCGGGGCCGCGAAATGGCTCATCAGGACTTGGCTTACGAGCTGATGAACCGGGTTTTGACTGATTTGGGTCCGCACGGCGAAGCCGACGGCAAGCCCAAGTTGCTCGGGCGCAACATTACGGTCAATTTCGCTCCCAAATAAGGCCGGGAGCGAGCCGCAGGCGACCGGCCGGCATCTGCCGGCGCAGGCGGAATCACGAATGCAACTTCAGAAGAATGGAGAAAACGATGCCCAAGCTGAAAACCAGAAAATGTGCCGCCAAGCGGCTGAAAATGACCGGGACCGGCAAGTTCCGTCATTTCAAAGCGGGTGCCCGTCACTTGATGACCGGCAAGAATGCCAAACGCAGACGCAAGCTCCGTCACGACGGGGAAGTTTCGTCGGCGGAAAAACGTCGTATCAAAGTCGCACTGCCCTACGGGCTCTGAGAAACGGGAGGTAACACATGGCCAGAGTCACTTATGCCGTCCCGTCGCGCAAACGCCGCAAACGGACCCTCGAGCGTGCCAAAGGTTTCTACGGCAACGCCAGCAAGAACATCCGCACCGTTTACGATGCGGTCGACAAAGCGATGGTGCATGCCTATCGCGGTCGTAAGCAGAAGAAGCAGCAGTACCGTGCTTTGTGGGTGGTGCGTATCAACATCGCCTGCCGCGATCTCGGCACGACTTACAGCAAATTCATGGACGGTCTTCGCAAGGCCAACATCGAGCTGAACCGCAAGGTTCTGTCCGATCTGGCAGTCCGCGAACCGGCGCAGTTTAAAAGCTTGGTTGAGAAAGTCACCCAAGCCTGACAACGCTGACCCGTTCAGAAATACAATTGAACACAGCTTGAAAGCGGGTGATCACTCACCACTTTCAGGCTGTTTTTGTTTTTGCGCTCGCGTCCGCGAGCAGGGATGTGGGGGGGGCAGTTTGATCCGGCGTGTAGCGACCGTGAAAGCGGTCGCGAAAAGGCGGGTTCATCGCGGAATATTCTGCGTGTAGCGACCGCAAAAGCGGTTGCGAAAAGGCGGGTTGATCGCGGGGAAGGCCCGCGAGCAGCGACCGCAAGAGCGGTCGCAAGGCCTCCAGCGGAGGCCCGCGAGCTTAGGAATTGCCCGCAGGGCAAGGAGCAGCGAGCAAAGCCTCCCCGGCGTCTGAGGGGCGTGGCGACGGCGAAGCCGGCGACCGGCTGCGGCCGTACAGGCCAAGACTAAGCCGAGCGGCGCTTGAGCGATCTGCCGATCTGCCTCGGCGCGCCTCGGGTCAAGCCGAGCGGCGCTTGAGCGATCTTCGCCCTCGGCTCGGCGGCCAAGGTATTGCTCGGCGTGCCTCCGGCCAAGCCGAGCGGTGCTTGAGCGATCTCGCGAATACGGCGGGGCGTTCCCGGCGGCTCCCTCCGGCCGGGGCGGACGACACTGGTGCAATCCGGGCCGGGGGGCGAAGAGATTGAAGCGGATGTAACCGCACCGGACCGCGAGACCGGCCGATACGATATAACGTGCGAAAGAGACCGTACCCGTCCGCCCAGTCCGGAAAGCGGATTGGTCCGACCGGTACGGATGGATATTGCGATACAACCCTCAAATATGGATTGAGTTATGAATGTGATCATCGAGAAAATCAACGCGGCGCTGGAGGATGCCGAAAAGCGTTTGCAGAACGCGGCGAATCCGGCGGAGATCGAACAGGTGCGGATTGAGTTGGTGGGACGCAACGGGCTCTTTCCGGCTCTGAGCAAAGAGATGGGGACGGTTCCCGCCGAGGAACGCCGCACTACCGGCGAGGCTTTCAACACCGGCCGCGAGAAACTTCGCGAATGGCTGGAAGCGGCTGCCGAACGCCTCGCGGGCGGCGCGGGAACGACCGCGGCCAAGCTTGATTTGACTTTGCCCGGCCGCCGCTGGAAGGGCGGGCACAAGCATCCGGTGACGATTATTGTTGACGAGTGCGTGGCGATTTTCCGCCGGATGGGCTTCATTGTCGCCGACGGCCCGGAAATCGAGACGGTTTACCACAACTTCGACGCGTTGAATGCGCCTGCCAACCATCCTTCGCGCGATCCCCAGGATACTTTTTACTTTGCCGACGGGCGGATTTTGCGGACGCAGACTTCGCCGGTTCAGATCCGGGTGATGGAGTCGCATGAGCCGCCGGTGCGGATTGTCGCTCCCGGACGGGTGTTCCGGCGCGACACGCCGGATGCCACTCACAGCATGAACTTCCACCAGATCGAGGGGCTTTATATCGACAAGGATGTGTCGCTCTCCGATCTCAAGAGCGTGCTCCAGAGCTTTGCTGTCGAAATGTTCGGGCCGAAAGTCAAAATCCGGCTGCGGCCGCACTTTTTTCCGTTCACCGAGCCGAGCGTCGAGTATGATTTCAGCTGTATCATGTGCGAAGGCAAGGGGTGTCCGGTATGCAAACACTCCGGCTATATCGAGATCGCCGGGGCCGGGATGGTCGATCCCAATGTGTTGCGCAATGTCGGCTACGATCCGGAAGTCTGGTCAGGCTATGCCTTTGGGATGGGCATCGAGCGTCTGGCGATGCTCCGTTACCGGATCGGCGACATCCGCTATCTTTACGAAAACGACGTCCGTTTTCTCGGACAATTCCAAGCTGAGGTCTGAAGATGAATATTTCCAGAAACTGGTTGTCGCAATATGTTGAACTCAACTGCGACTTGGCGACCTTGTGTGACCGGCTGACCATGGCCGGGATCGAAGTGGAGGCGATCGAGAACAGCTGCAGCGTCCCCAAAGGGGTGGTGGTCGGCAAGATTCTCGAACGCGCGCCCCATGCCAACTCCGACCACTTGTCGGTGTGCAAAGTGTTTGACGGCAAAGAGGAGCTGCAAATTGTCTGCGGCGCGCCCAACTGCGACGCGGGCAAAACCGTGCCGCTGGCGACGCTCGGCACTGTTTTCAAGACAGCCGAGGGTGAATTTGCGATCAAGAAGTCGAAAATTCGCGGGGTGGAATCATTCGGCATGCTTTGCAGCGGCAAAGAGCTCGGAATTTCCGACGATGACAGCGGTTTGCTGATCCTCGATGACGCGCTGAAGGCGGGGACGCCGCTTGAGGAAATCTTCCCGGGCGACAGCATGCTGGAGCTCGAAGTCACTCCGAACCGCCCCGACTGGCTGTCGCACTGGGGGGTGGCGCGGGACGTTTCGTGTCTGCTCGGGACCGAGGCCAAGCTTCCGGCGCTGGAGCCGTTGAAACTCGATCCGGCGCCGGCCGGACTGGTGACGGTCGAGGACAATGTCACTTGCCCGCGTTACATCGGGCGGGTGATTCGCGGCGTTACCGTCGGCGAAAGCCCGGACTGGCTCAAGGAACGTTTGATTTCGGTCGGCTTGCGGCCGATTAACAATGTGGTCGATGTGACCAACTTCATTTTGATGGAGCTGGGGCAGCCGCTCCATGCTTTTGACCTCGATCTCCTCGCGGGGAAGCGGGTGGTGGTGCGCCGGGCGCGCCGGGGCGAGTCGATCGTCACGCTCGACGGCAAGAAGGTCGAACTTTCGGAAAAAAATCTGGTGATCGCCGACACCGGAAAACCGATGGCGCTGGCCGGAGTGATGGGCGGCGAATCGAGCGGCGTGACCGCCAAAACGGTTGATATCCTGCTTGAATCGGCGATTTTCGACGCGGCGAACATTCGTGCGACCAGCCGGGAGCTGGGGATTACGAGTGATTCTTCGTACCGCTATGAGCGCGGGGTTGATTACGAGATGGCCGATTACGCGTCCGACCGGGCGGCGGCGCTGATTGCGGCGCTGACCGGGGCCAAGTCGGTGTCGGCCAAGGTTGACGTGACGCCGGGGAAGCCGGCGTGCAAAGTGATTCATTGCCGGTTTGACCGTATCCGTTCGCTGGTGGGCGTGGAGATTGACAACGCGGCGATCATCGATATTTTCCGCAAGCTTCGTCTGGAGGTCGCCAAGGTGACTGAGGAGAGCTGCGAAGTTACCGCGCCGTTGTTCCGGCTCGACCTTGAGCGCGAGGCCGACCTTGGCGAGGAAGTGGCCCGGATCAATGGTCTTGACAAGGTGCCGGTGCGTCCGGTGACCGGCAAGGCGGTCAGTTCGATTTCCGAGGATGCTTACGTCAAAATCCAGCAGATGCGTGATGAGCTGATCGGCTTTGGATTATTTGAGTGCATGCACTACAGCATGGTGAGTGAGAAATCGGCACTGGCGGACACCCGGTTTGCGGCGTCGGATCTGGTGGTGATCGACAATCCGTTGAGTCTGGAACTTGCGGTGATGCGGCCGTCGCTTT
>JBFWIO010000164.1:0-7101 GCA_050255955.1 Victivallaceae bacterium | reverse complement strand
GCCGTGCACAGAGATTCGATCGCAATTTTCTCTATTTCGGAGCCGAACTTGACGCGCTCGGCGAATTCGCCGAACGGCTGCTGACCATGAATGGCGAGCTCCCGCAACAAAAAGTATATCAGCAGGATGATTTCAGTCTCTACCGGCAGTCTCCGCCCGATATCATTTACTCACCGTATTACAAGCGGCCGATCAGCATGAGCGAAATCGCCTTCAAGCTGGCGCCGGGAGTTTCGACCTCTGATGCGTCGTCAACGCTGCAGCGCTTGAGTCACATGAAATCATTCTTCAGCCGCGCGGTGAAAAATCTCGGCCCGGAATATTCACAAATCGCGCCGGATGAGAAAATTGTTGAATCCGGCGGTACCGTGACCGGGATTTACATCGGAACCCAGGATGGCGTTTTCGGGTATTTCCCCGGCAACCGCCATTTCCCGCCGGAATACGATCCGCGCCGCCGCCCATGGTATATTTCGGGAAGTTCGGCCGCATTGCCGCGCTGGGGACGCTCCTACCTTTCCCCCTCGGGGGCGGGCATCGTGATTCCCTGCGCGCGGCGGCTCCAAAACGAAACCGCAAAGACCATCGGAGTCATCGGAATGGAAATTTCCCATGAAAGAATCCGTTCGCTGCTGGATACATCCCGGAACGGAGAGCGCAAGTATCTGGTGACCGCGGACGGGTTGCTGGTGCTGACCGACCACCCGATGAAGTCCGGCACGGTCAATGTCCGCAATGACGGCTTGCTTGAGCCGCGGCACTTCGCCCTTTCCCGTGAGCTCGCTGAAATCATCAAGGAAAGTCCGGACGGCGGTGCAAGAGTGCTGGGCAAAGAATATCTCATCGTTGCAAAATTGCAATCGCTCAACCTTTATTACGTTGAGACCATTCCCCTTGCCAATCCCGCTATTTGACCTGCATCCGGCAGCTCATCGTGACCGGGTCGGCGGAAGTGAAGCGTACCGGCAACTCTTCGCCGAGGGTGATATCTCCGGCAAAGCGGTTTTTGTACTCAAAGGCAAGTTCGGGGATCAGATAGGTGATCCTCTCCTCCTGCCGCAGCACCGGCACCGCGATGGCGGCGCAGTCGGGATTCATCGCCAGAAATACCAGCTTCCAGAATTCATTGACCTGGCGCTCCAGCTTGCGGCGTTCGGCGGCGGCGCTTTCGCTTTTGGCAATCCGGCCGGCAAGATAGTCGTAGTCGAGCGGATCCTCTCCCTTGAGAAAACGGCGCAGTTGCTGGTGGGCGAGGAGATCGCCGTAGCGCCGGAGCGGACTGGTGACCCGGATATAAGGGTCGAGCCCGAGCCCGGCGTGTTTGCCCGGTATCACGCTGAGCACACTCGGCGAGCATCCCCGGCGCATCGCGAACATCGCGGGAAGCGAGTTGCCATGCTCGCTATATTCCGGTTCAACCTGGGTGGAGAACGGCATCAGAAGATCCTGCCTCATCGCCCATTTGCCAAAGGCGCTGCCGGCGGCGAGCATCGAATTGGCCACCAGTTCCCGCACCTGATTGAGCGGGAGGGGAGTGATCGCCACCTTGCCGTCTTTGACTTTGACCTTGACCTCGGGGAGGTCGATGAAGAGCGCCCCGTCGGCCCGGCGGCGTTCACGGAAGCGTTCGAGCATCACGGCGATTTCGCGGAGCGGCGACTCGGCGAGTTTCGGCTCCGCCCCGGCGTAATCGAGCCGGGTGACTTTGATCCGGGAGAGGAACACCTTTTCAAGCTCCGCCCTCCCCTCGTCGTCGATTCTGATCGCAAAGGTGATCGCAGGAGAAGTCTCGGCGAGACCGAGGCCGAAGATATCGGTCAATTCCGGCGGCAGCATTGAGGTAATCTTCTCCGGCAAATACAAATTGGCCCCCCTCGCCTCGGCTTCGAGGTCGATCGGACTCCCCGGGGTGACCACCGCCGCCGGATCGGCGACGTGAACCAGAAGCAGGCCGTCGGCGACACTGATCGCGTCATCGGGGTCGTGGCTGTCGATGTCATCGATCGCGTAGGCGGCGATCGCGGTCAGGTCTTCGCGCGGCTCATCGGGGAGTTCGGGTATCGGGAACACGGGGTCTTCGAGGGGAATGCCGAAGCGCGACGGCCAGGGGTCGACGAAGTGATCCCACACTCCGCAGCGGACGAGAAGCGCATGCGCCTTGACCGCTTCGGCCTCGATGCCGAGTTCGCGGAGCAAGCGGCTGCCGGTGCTTTCGCCGAGCGCGACCTGCTCGATTTCGCGCATTGCGGGGCGGTCGGTATCGAGGAGCCGGCCGCTTTTGATCCGCTCGAGAAGGGCGGCGCGGTTCTCCGCTTCGCGGTTTTTGGCATCGCGCGCCTCGAGGAGTTTCCGCCGTTCCGCTTCCGGACGGACGGTGACGCCACTGTCCACCGAGCCGGTGAAGTAAAAGCCGTCGGCGAGCAGCAAATACGCGCTCCACGCGGCTTCGACGCGGTGGCTCGAATAGGCGAGCTCGGTGAAGTCGGCAAAGGAAAAGGTTTCACTCTCCATCAACTCAAGGAGTTCGGCGAAATCCGGCTCCGGCAAGGCGGCCGGCGGCAGCGACGCCACCGGGCCGGGGTGGAGGAGTTCGATGTCCTTGGGGCGCACGCTCTGGGTTTTGCCGCCCTCGATGCGGATTTCGATTTTGTCGGCGCCGACCGTGCTGACGGCGGCGCTTTTGGCCCGGTAGAGGACCAGGTTTCCGGCGGCGAAGCCCATCAGAAAAGTCTCCCTTGAAAAAGTTCATCCTCGCTCTCGTCCTCGGTCGCGCCGCGGCGGCGTTTTTTGGCCCGGACCGCCTGACGGGGGAGCGACTGCATCGCGTCGCGGGTCCGTCCGGAGGTTTTTTCGAGGGTTTCGAGGATTTCATTGGCGCGCGTAATCACCGGCTTGGGCAAGCCCGCGAGCTGGGCGACGTGAATCCCATAGCTGCGGTCGGTGCTGCCGGGTACAATCTGGCGGAGGAAAATGATCCTGTCGCCGTATTCACGAACCGCTACATTGTAATTGTTGACCCCGCGGCGGCTCTGGGCAAGCTCGGTCAATTCGTGATAATGAGTGGCGAACTGGGTGCGGCAGCGGCTCACCGGGTCGTCGTGCAGGAACTCCGCCACCGCCCAGGCGATTGAGAGCCCGTCAAAGGTGCTGGTGCCGCGCCCGATTTCATCGAGGATGACCAGACTGCGGTTGGTGGCGCAGTTGAGGATGTTGGCGGTCTCGACCATTTCGACCATAAACGTGCTCTGCCCGCGCGAAAGGTCGTCGGCCGCCCCGACCCGGGTAAAAATCCGGTCAACCAGCCCTATTTCGGCTTCGTCGGCGGGAATGAAGGAACCCATCTGGGCCATGATCACCAGAAGCGCGTTCTGGCGGATGTAGGTTGATTTCCCGGCCATGTTGGGGCCGGTGATAATCATCATCCGGTTGGCGTCGCAGTCGAGCAAAACATCGTTGGGAACGAAGCGTTCGCCGGTCGCCATCGCGGCGTCGAGCACCGGATGGCGGCCGCCCTTGATGGACAGCGTTTCGCCGGTGTTGACCCGCGGCCGGACATAGCGGTATTTGCGGGCGTCCTCGGCCAGCGCCGCGAGGACATCGATGTTGGAGAGCGCCGACGAAGCCGCCTGAATCGCGGCGGTGTGGGGCAGCGTCAGATCGCGAAGTTCGATGAAAAGCTGGTATTCGAGCGCCCTCGACTTCTCTTCGGCCCCGAGGATTTTGCTCTCCAGCTCCTTGAGTTCGGGGGTGATGAAGCGCTCGCAGTTGACCAAGGTTTGTTTGCGGACGTAGTCGTCGGGAATCAGATTCAAATTTGACCTGGTGATTTCGATGTAGTAGCCAAAGACCTGATTAAATTTGACCTTGAGCGACTTGATCGAGGTCCGCTCCTGCTCCCGGCGCTGGATGTCGGAGAGCCAGTTCTTGCCCTCGGTGGCGGCGCTGCGGAGTTCGTCGAGGAGTTCCGAATAGCCGTCGCGGATGATCCCCCCGTCCTGCAGCGTCAGGGGCGGCGCATCGGCGATCGCCCGGTTGATCCTGGCGGTCAGTTCGGGAAATGTATTGATCGCGCCGTTGAGTGAAGCCAGCAGCGGAGCGGCAAAGTGGCTGAGAAGCGACTTGACCCCCGGCAGCATGTCGAGCCCGGCGGCGAGCGACTGGAGATCGCGCGCGTTGGCGCTTCCCATATTAAGGCGTCCGATGATGCGCTCAAGGTCGCGGATCGCGCCGAGGGTTTCGCGCAGCTCGGCCAGCGTCAGGGGGTCGTCCTTGAGCTCGCCGACCGCGTCGAGCCGTTCAAGAATGCGGTCGTGCGAATAAAGCGGCCGGAGAACCCAGTCACGCATCAGGCGGCTTCCCATCGGCGTCACCGTGCAGTCGAGGATGCCGAGGAGGGTGCCGGCGCGGCCGCTGCCGTGAAGCGGCTCGACCAGCTCGAGGTTGCGCTGGGTGGCGGTGTCGAGCTCGAGGATATCGCCGGGGGTGTAGAATTCAAGTTTGGTAATATGAGTGGCGTCCTGACGGAGATTCTCGATCGCGTAGTGGAGCACCGCGCCGGCGGCGGCGACGCAGCAGGGAAGATCCTTGCACCCGAAGCCGTCGAGGGTGGCGACGCCGAAGTGGCGCTGCAACAGCTCCGCCGCCGCGTCGGGGGCAAAAACGAAGTTGTCGAACGTTGTCCACAACACCGGGTTGCGCGGTACGATGCGGCCGCCGTTTTTGTCCCAGGCTTCGCTCTGGCTCTCCGAAATCAAGCACTCCTTGACATCGAGCCGGGAGAATTCGGTAAGCAGCGTTTCGTCACTGTCAAAAACGGTCACTTTGAATTCGCCGGTGCTGATGTCGAGCGAGGCGAGTGCCCGTTTCCGGCCGTCTTTGGTCAGCACCAGCGCGGCGAGGAAGTTATTCTGCTCGGGCTTGAGGGCGGTGCTGTCGATCACCGTACCCGGAGTGATGATCCGGGTGATCTGGCGCTTGACAATGCCGGTGGCGAAGCGTGGATCCTCCATCTGTTCGGCGATTGCGACCTTGACGTTGGCGGCAAGCAGCCGCGGCAGCTGGACCGCCAGCGCGTGGTAGGGAAAACCGCACATCGCGTAGCCGTTGCGCTTGGTCAAGGTAAGCTCCATGATCGCGCTCGCTTTGACGGCGTCCTCAAAGAACATTTCGTAAAAGTCGCCCAGCCGGAACAGCAGAATCGCGTCCGGCGGAATCTGGGATTTCGCCTCGCGGTACTGTTTCATCATCGGAGTGAGATTGTCTTCCAAGGGGGAATTCTCCTACCGGTCCGCCGCGTTGCGGCGAAGCATCTTGATCGCAATCGAGCGAGAGAAGCGCGCCGCGCCGGGCTTGTCGATTTCCAGCTCCACTTCGCGGATCCGGCGGTGGGAGAGAACTTTGGCGCAAAGTGTTTCGCCCAGTTTTTCGAGCAGAAAAAAGGACGAGTTCCCGGCGATATCCCTGACTTCCCGCTCGATCAGCGAATAGTCCACCGAATCATTGAGGTCGTCGCTGTGGCCGGCCGCCGAGAGATCGACGCCGATCACCAAATTGAGCACAAGTTTCTGCTTGCCGGCCCGTTCCTCGGGGAGCGTTCCGATCAGCACGTTGACCGCGAGATCGCGAATGATGATGTAATCCATAATCAACCTTTCCGCCGCAGCCGCGCCGCGAACATCGCATCGCAATCTTCATCGGCGGGAGTGATTTGCAGCATGCCATCGGTCACCATCGCGCCGTTGAGCGGATGGCGGAAGGCTTCGGGTTCAAATTCGGGGTGAGCGGCGAGGAAGGCTTGCACCACGCCGCGGTTTTCGGCTTCAAAAATCGAGCAGGTCGCGAAAAACAGCACCCCGCCCGGCCGCACTCCGCCGGAAGCGTTACCGAGAATCGAGAGCTGGAGTTCGGCCATTTCGGCGACATCGCTTGCTTTGGCGGTCCAGCGTCCATCCGGATTGCGCCGCCAGACCCCGGAACAACTGCAGGGGGCGTCGACCAGCACGCCGTCGAATTTGCCGCATTGTTTCGCGCGCAGCGGTTTGCCGTCCCATTCGCGGGTCATGATGTTGGGAAATCCGGCCCGGCGGGCGCGCTTGCGCAAGTCTTCGAGCTTGTAACTGCGGATGTCGGAGGCGACCACGGTGCCCTTGCGCTCCATAAGATCGGCCAGCTGGAGACTCTTGCCCCCTGCCCCGGCGCAGGCGTCGAACCAGCGTTCACCGGGCTTGGGCGAAGCGACGAGGCCGATCGCCTGCGAGGCGAGATCCTGAACTTCAAATTTGCCCTCGCGATAGTCGGCGAGGGTAAAAAGATTGATTTTGGCATCGTAGAGCGCGACCGCCCGGTCGACGCCGGGAACCTGGCGCATCTGAAAGCCGAGCAGCCCGAAGCGGCGCAACTGCTCAGTCACCTCGGGCGTCTGGAGCCGCAGCCAGATCGGCGGGCGTTCGCCGAGCCTTGCGGCGTAGGCTTCGAGCGGGAAACCGGAAGTGACGTATTTCGCCACCCACTCCGGCATCCGGTCGGCCGGATCGGCGCTGACCTTGAACTTCGCACGCGAAGTCCCGAGCACGAAACCGGTGGCGGGAAAGTCCGGGCGCTCCAGCGCCAAAGCGCCGTAGAGCAACATATCAAGCTCGCGCGACGTACAGGAACCGTTGCCGTGCTCGATCTCTTCGCAGCGCCCCTCCTCAAAGTATTTGCGCAAGGTTCCCCAGTTGCGGAAAACCGCAAAAACCGCTTCGGAAATGAACTGGCGGTCACGCGATCCACACTGGTGGTGTTCGCGGAAAAAACCCGACAGCGCCCGGTCGGCAGGCTTGCCGCCGCCGAACACCGCACGCAGGACTTCACACAGCGCGTCGAGCGCCAATTTGGTTTGGGAGCGCAATTTCAGTTCGGAGATGGTATCGGTCGGGCGCCGGGGCGCGGAATTCTGGTGTTTTCGGGAAAAGGTCATTTTTTTGCAACTGTAATTATGAATGAATTTGTATTTTTAACTTGAAATAATAAATTAGTAGGACGCGTTATTATTATAACCTGTTTTGTTGAAATTTAAAGAGACCGCCGGAAAACAAATGAAAAAAACTTTTTGGATCGTCG
>JBFWIO010000163.1:0-7151 GCA_050255955.1 Victivallaceae bacterium | reverse complement strand
ATCCCCTCCATGCCTCCGTGCCTCCGTGCGAAACACTCTCCCTCTCCACGCCCGGCCTGCTTCGCTCGGTGTCGTTCGCCGGTCACTTCGTGACTCGGCTGCCGACCTCGCTTTCGCAGAGTGGTGTCGGCTCCGCCGACATTGGGGGGAGCGCTTCGCTTAGCTTCGCTCCGGTGGAGCCGGAGCGACCAGCGTTTCGCCGCTGGACCACGCCTCCGTACGACAGAGGGCGGGATTTTGGCGCTTCGCGCTTTTTTTTTTGCCTGCGGCGCTTTTATTTTTTTTGTCATGTGTCACCCCTCCGACTGGATTTTTCCGCAACCCCGGGTTATATTGTGGTGGAACTTTGGGAAACAATCATCATGCACGGATTTTTCGTCAACTCGGCCTTTGAAGCCGGCGCCGAGATCGAACTGGAACGCGGCGAACGCGACCACCTGTTCAAAACCTTGCGCGCCCGCGAAGGCGACCGGATCGCCCTCTACGACGGCAAAGGCCTCCGCGGCACCGCCGTCGTCGGCCCGGATCGCCAAATCCGGGTCGAAGACGTCGAATTCGTCTCGCCCGAAGAACTCCGGCTGATCCTCTGCTGCGCCGCACCACGCCGCGCCAAACTCGATGTGCTGCTGAAACAAGCCGTCGAAATCGGCGTCGCCGAAATCCGCCTCATCCATTGCGAACGCTCCGTCGCCCAACCCGAAGGCAGCGACCGCTGGCAAACTCTGCTCCAGGAAGGATGCAAACAATCCCGCAACCCCCATTTGCCTGCAATCTATCCCGCCAGACCACTCGGCGAAGTTCTCGCTATACTGAAAAATGAGGGGGCTTCCCTCTACTACGGCGCGGTATCCGGCGCCGACTCACAACCCGCCATCCCCCCCCGCGGTCCCGTCGCCTGGCTGGTCGGCCCCGAAGGCGGATTCAGCGAAAGCGAAGAAGAATTGATCCGCTCCGCCGGTGGGCGCGGCCTCTCGCTCGGACCGTGGATTCTCCGCCTCGAAACCGCCGCCCTGTGCGGCATTTGCGCACTGAGGTTGCTGGCCAAAGATGAATAAATTCCGGCATACATATTTGCTCGCGGTTCTGCTGGGGACGCTTCTTGCCGGCTTCGGTTGCGAACGCGCGGCGGACACCTCCCACCCCGCTTTCCGCAAAGCCCGCCTCTGTCGCGACGCCGGCGACTACGAAGCCGCCGAGCGGCAGTACCGCAACTTTCTCGCCGTCCGCCCCGATTCTGCCGACGGCCACCTCGCAATCGCCTCACTGTACGACGAGAACCTCAACGATCCCTTCCGGGCGATTTACCACTATCGCGCTTATTTGCAGCTATCCCCCGGTCCCTCGGGCAAAGAGATGGCCCAGGCCTGGCTCGCCGCCGCCGAGAGCCGTTACCGCGAACAGCTCAACGGCAAGGATCTCCCGCCGCCGCGCCACGTCGCCGTTGCCGAAGATGCCGCGCTGATCGACTCCCTCCGCAAACAAAACGGCGAACTCAAACGGGTCGTGCTCAACCAGACCCGCGAACTTGCCGCACTCAAAAAATCTCCGGCCGCCGCCCCCGCAGTCTCCTCCGCGCCGCTCCCGGATCAGACTCCCGTTCCCGTTCCCGCCCCCGCCCCGGCTCCGGCTCCTGACACGTTCCCCAAAATTCACCGCGTCGGCCCCGGCGACACGCTGGGCTCGATCGCCCGCAAATATTACGGTTCCTCGACCAAATTTCCGCTGATCATGGAAGCCAATCATTTAACGCCGACGACCAGGCTCAAGCTCAATCAGGAGCTGATGATCCCGCCGCCCGGCCAACCTTGAGGATGATCGAAATGCTACTGCGAAACTTGTGTCTGAGCCAATTGCAAAAGTCCTTTCGGCCGCCCGAACGGTCTGTTTTTCCGCCTGACCGGGAGCGATTTCAGGACATACCGCTCGGTGTATGCCCCTCAATCTACCCGATCATGCGGGAAAACATCCTCTTTCGGATCGTTCCGAAATTACTTTTGCAATCGGCTCTTCTGATCAGTTCGGCGCTGCTCCTCGGCGGCTGCGGAATCCTGAGCTCCGAGCCCTACCGCGAAACCGCGATCTATGATATTTCAGGCGGCAAGGCGAAACAACTGCCTGCTTTCGCGGTCCGGATCGACGGCTTCAACAACCTGACCCCGGCCAACCGGAAAATGATTTTCCGCCAGACCGACGGCCGCCTGCTCGAAGCCCCCTACACCGCCTGGGCCCAGGCCCCGGAGCAGATGTTGCGGCGCTACTTGAGCGAATACTTTGCCCGTGACTACATGACTTCGACCCGCGCCGGGTGCGATATTTCCGGCTCGATCTTTCAGTTCGACTTCGATTACCAGCGCAAAAAAATGCTGCTCGGGGTCAATTACGAGATCAATTACCGCACCGGCAACAACACGCCGCAAGTCTACACCGGCACCTTTGTCGCCGAAGCCGCGGCGGAAAGCGCCGACGGCCCCGGAGCCGCCGCCGCACTCTCCGCCTGCGCTGCCGAATTCGCCGCCGAAATCGAAGCTAAATTGCTGACCATAAAATAAAAAGGAGCGATTACATGGAACACTTGAATATTCCGCCGGAAAATCACGTCAACGTTCTCGGCGGACAAGGATGGGTCGGGCTGATCGACCACCTCGGCAGCGAATCCACCATTGTCAACGCCGCCCGGGTTTCATTCGGCAAACTCAAAAAGACGATGGACGAGCGCGACGTCGCGCTGCTCGATTACCTCATCGCCAACAAGCACACCAGCCCGCTTGAGCATGTGGTCTTTACGTTCAGCATCCATTGTCCGCTTTTTGTCCGCGGCCAGTGGCACCGCCACCGCACCTGGAGCTACAACGAGATATCCCGGCGCTACACCGAAATCGACCTCGAATTCTACACCCCGGTTTCCCTCCGCCGTCAGGCCGAGAGCAACCGCCAGGCCTCTTTTGCCGATCCCGGCTTCGAAGATGCCGAGCTTCGCCGGAAGATCACCGCCCACAATGAACAAAGTTTGAAGCTTTATAACGAACTCCTCGATGCCGGCGTCTGCCGCGAACAGGCCCGCGGGGTGCTGCCGCAGAACATGATGGTGACTTTCTGGGGCACCGTTGATCTCTCCAATCTGCTTCACTTCCTCCAGCTTCGCGACAGCGAACACGCCCAGTACGAAATTCGCGAATACGCCCACGCAATCATCGAACTCATCCGCCCGATCGTCCCCAATGTGGTCAAGTACTACGAAAAGAACCTGGCGGGCAAGTAACCGATGACACCGCCTCTTCGCATCGCGCTCACCATGGGCGACCCCGCCGGAATCGGGCCGGAACTCGCGGCCAAAGCCGTCGCGGCGGCCAGTCTCTGGGCCGGTGCGGAGCCGGTGCTCTACGGCGACCCGCTGATCCTGCGTCAGGCCCTCGCGCGCTTCGCCCCCGGGACGACTGTTCCGATCGTCGATACCGGCGCGGTCGGCGAAGCCTTTGAAGTCGGCCAGGCGGCCGCCGCCTGCGGACGGGCCGCCCTCGCGGCGGTGCGGTGCGCCACTCTCGACGCACTGGCGGGCCGGGTAGACGCGATGGTGACTTCGCCGATGAACAAGGCGGCGGTCAATCTTGCCGGAATTACCTTTACCGGCCATACCGAATTCATCGCCGAACTTTGCGGCGTCCCCGAAGTGGTGATGATGCAATCGGCGGGGAAGCTCCATGTCGCTTTTGTCACCACTCACGTGGCGCTGGCCCAGGTCCCCGCGCTGATCTCCGTCGAGCGGATCGTCCGGGTCACCCGGCTGCTGCGCGAAGCGTTGCTTGAGGAAGGTGTCGAAACTCCGCTGCTTGCGATGGCCGCGCTCAACCCCCACGCCGGCGAAGACGGCTGGATGGGCGACGAGGACGAAAGAGTGACCAAAAAAGCAATCGCCGGTTTGCGGTCTGAGAAGATCGCCGTCGAGGGCCCGTTCCCCCCCGACACGCTTTTCATTCCCGGAACGCTTGAGCGCTTCGACGGGGTGATATCGATGTACCACGACCAGGGGCATATCCCCTTTAAGATGATTGCCTTTGACCGCGGAGTCAATTCCACGCTGGGGTTGCCGGTGATCCGCACCAGTCCCGACCACGGCACCGCATTCGGCATCGCCGGACGGGGTGTCGCCGACACCGGAAGCTTCTTCGCCGCCGTCGAACTGGCGATCCGCAAGGCGCGCACCCGGCGCGCGAAGCGCTGAATCCGGGCCGGAGCCAAGGAGATCCAATTGATGAAAAAAACGTTGACGATACTCGCCGCGCTGCTGTTGCTTGCGACATTCCGCGTTGCGGGCGAAGCCCAACTCCAGAAGCCGGACGGTCCTGAGCTCGACTCGATCGTCGCCTCGGTCAACGGCGAAGGCATCAGCCTCAACGACGTGCTGCCGGAGAGCCGTACCCGCGAACTTGCGCTCTATGCCGCTTTTTCCGGCGACGAACTTTACAGGGCGATCCAGGAGGCGCGCAAGCAGGCGCTGGAGGAGATCATCAACCGCAAACTGATCGTCGCCGACTACCGGCGCGCTCCCTTTGAAATTCCGACCCAGTACACCGAGAGTCTGATGGACGACATCGCACTCAACGAGGGCATCCGTTCACGCGAACGTTTCGCCGCCCGGATCCGCGAATCGGGCACCACCGTCGAAAAGTTGCGCAAACAGGTCGAGGAGCG
The DNA here is from genome assembly GCA_050255955.1 of Victivallaceae bacterium. Taxonomy (GTDB): domain Bacteria; phylum Verrucomicrobiota; class Lentisphaeria; order Victivallales; family Victivallaceae; genus JAVBUI01. Next base: position 2,462 of record JBFWIO010000163.1, on the reverse strand, counting down.
GCTGATCGTCCAGGCCATGACCGCCCGTCAGCACCACATGCGAAGCTCCGTCACGCCAAAGGACGTCTACGATTACTTCACCGCCCATCCCGATGAGTTCGGCAATCCGGAAACCTGGCAGATCGCCTTGATCCTGATCGACGCCAAACGCGAGAACCGCGCCGAAATCATCGCCGAAATCACCGCCGCCGTCGCCGTCGACCGCAGCGCATTTGCCTCACTTGCTTCGCGTTACTCCGCCGGCCCCAATGCCCGCAGCGGCGGCGACCTCGGCCCGATTGCTCGCTCGCGGCTCCGGCGCGAATTCGCCGATGCCATTTCCGAGGCCGTCGAAGGTCAAATTTACGGCCCTTTCCAGACCCCCGAGGGGGATTGTTTTTTGCGCCTCCTGCGGATCATTCCGGCGGAAAAGGTCGAGTTTCAGGCGATTGAACCATTGATCCGCGCCAAACTTGAAACGCGGGGGCGTGAAGAGGCGATGCGCGTCTACATCGAGAAACTCCGCGAGAACGCGATCATCCGTTACTTCTAACCTGGATATTGCATGAATGGCCGAAAAATCTATCGCATCATTCTGGCGGCAAACATCTTGCAAAATCCTATCCGATAGCGCTGCTATCGGACTGCGGTATTTGCAGGCCGTTGCCATCCATAATGATTGCGATATATTTCCGGCGCTTCATGCAACATCCAGGCTAAATTCTCCCTGACCGATTTCAAATGTCTTTTCGGGCGCTCGAAAATTCTGATTTCCAATGGCCTTTTGAACCAAAAAAAACGCCGCGCCCGGTTACGGTCGCGGCGTTTCCCCTCCGGCTCAAGCCGGAGGGACCCGGTCAAGGCTGTTTCTTTTCGCGCTTTTCGGCGCGTTTTTCTTTCAGGGACTTGGCAGCGGGTTTCTTGGTTTCTTTTTTGGCGTCGTGAGTCTTGGCCATAATAGGTCCTCCTGGTTGAAGTGTTAACGGTAGTTCGGCAAACGCAGTATGAAACGCACCACGTTGCTGAGTTCACGCATTGATTTTTCCGCCTCCGGCAACGGTTCGGCCAGCACCATCCGGATCGAGTCGGAGACCAGATGGTACAAGCCGGGGTCGAACAGCGAATAGTCGCACATCACTTTGTCCAGTTCTTCGCGGATCACCGAATCGACCGGGTTCGCCTGATCCAAACTGCCGTTGACCGCCGAACGCAGCATCGGCACTCCGTAACAGTGGTCGGCGAAATGGTTCTGGACTTCTTCCGAAAGCATGAACCGGATCACTTTTTCGGCCAGGTCAATATTGGCGCATTCATTGCGGATGCAGAGCAGTTGGGTGGTCTGCAAACTGGCGTCCCGCCCGCCCGCCGGCAACGGCAGTTGCACTGCCGCAAGATGCTGGAAAAAATCCCGCGAACGCAAGTTCACCAGCTCTTCGCGACAGGCCAGCCACATCGCCGATTCGCCGAATACCGGATGCGAATCCGGCGGATTGCCAAGGAGTTCGCGAAGCCGGATCATCTGCCGCAATCCCTCCATCATCGGATCCCCGTCGAGCCGCACCGCGCCGGTCTCGGGATCGAGAATGTACCCGCCGAAGCGCGAACTGAAGACGTAAAAATCCGACAGCGAGCGATTCCACGGATAAATCAGGCCCGGCGGCAGTTTGCCGCGGAATTGCGCAATGGTGTCGAGGAAATCCTCAAACGTCCAATGCTGCCGCGGTTCCGGCACCCCGTAGCGCTGGAAAATCCGGCGGTCGTAGACGATGAAACGGGGCGAAAAGATGAGCGGCACTCCGCACAATTTGCCGTTGACGTAGAACGGCGTCAGCGGCCGCTCAAAAAAACGCGAGCGGTCGGGATAAATTTTTTGAAACAGCGGCCCGAGATCCATGTAGCGGCCGTGGTGGCCGAGGACCGTGTGTGAGACCTGGATTTCGAAAATGCCTTTTTTGAACGCGTGGCAGTAGCGGAGTTCCGGCAGATTTTCAGACAACAGACCCCGCAGCATTTGCTCCAGGGGATGCCGCCCGAGACCGTGGAAAACCACCAGGTTGCCGGGGAGCAATCGTTCCTCCCAATGGTCGCGGACAAAAGTGCCGCCGCGCGGCACCGCCAGCAAAATGCCCTGCTGAACCAAACTCTCCAGCACCGTCTGCATGTGGGTGAAGCAACACCCCATTTCGGCGGCAAGCTGGCGGGCGCCGGGCAATTTGGTCCCGGCTTTCCAGCTGCCGTCTTCGAGTTTGTTCAACAGCCGGTTGCGGACGGCCGAGTTTTTGTCAATCGCCATAGAAACGAATTCTCCGTGAAGCCCCCGACGGCCGCCAATCCGGCCGCCGCGGAAAGTCCCGGCGGAGCAATATACCCTCTCCTCCGGCGACATGCAAAACCATGGAACAATCGAAATATACCGTCTTTCCCCCACGCTTTCAACTCCAAATCGGGGGTTTTGTGAAAAAGTTGAGATTTTTGTCGAAAAA
>JBFWIO010000162.1:0-7167 GCA_050255955.1 Victivallaceae bacterium | reverse complement strand
CTGACGAGCGAATGGCTTTTCGCCGCAAATCATGCCATTTCTTTATTTAGGGATAAGCTCTTAGTAATCGATACCGTTTTGGGCGAGGATGCCCTGATGGAAGGGGTGTTTTTCCTCATTGATGCGCGAAATCAGATCGGAGATGGCGAGGATTTCCGGCAGCGCGGTGCGTCCGGTCACGATGACGTGAAGATATGGCGGCCGGTTTTTCAGCGTTTCGACGACGTCATCGACTGCGAGCCAATGCTGGCGGAGCGCGATATTGAGTTCGTCGAGTACGACCAGATCGTAGCGGCCGCTTGCGATCGCTTCGCGGGCTGTCGCCCAGCCGTGTTGCGCCGCGCCGGCGTGGTCGGCTTGTTCCCAGCTCATGCCGCTGCCGCACTGTTCCCATTCGAGTTCCGGGAAATTGAGCCGGGCGAAAAAACGCTTCTCGCCCGTTTCAAAGCCGTCTTTGACGAATTGGATGAATTTAACGCGCCAGCCCCAGCCGAGGGCGCGGATCGCGGTGCCCAGCGCCGAAGTGGTTTTGCCCTTGCCGTCGCCGGTAATGGTGAGCAGCAAACCGCGCCGTTCGGCACGGGGAAGAATTTTGCTTTCGATCATAAAAAATCACCTTGTTGCGGCTCCCGGCGCAGCGCGCCGAGCACCACCAGTTCAAAAATCGAACGGCATTGATCGCCGTCGTGCCCTTTGCGATTGTCGATCAGCAGCAGCCGGATCATGCCGCTGATTGTGCTGAACACCACCAGCGCGGTCGCCGCCGGGTCCGGCATCGGCCGGAAACAGCCGCTCCTGACGCCGCGGATGAGTTCGATCTCCAGAAGTTCAATGCAGCGGTTGATGAAAATCTGCTGTTCCGGCGAGCGGAACGGCAGATGCGAATCACTCTCGATGACCGCCGTATAGATCGCCTTGTAGCGGTCGTAGTGGCGAAAAAAAACCGAGCAGTAGGCGCTGATTTTGTCGTCCGGCGCGAGTTCCCGCGCGGCGGTCTCCTCGATCTCTGTGCTGATCGAATTGTAGACCGAGATCAAGGCGTCGTCGATGATCCGCTGCTTGCTTGGGAAATAGTTGTAGATGGTTCCCTTGGCGACCTTGAGCCGGTCGGCGAGCATGTCGATTGAAATATGATTGGCGTTGCCCCCGGAGAGGAGCTCCAGCATCCCCTGGCGGATGGCGTTTTTCATGTTGCAATTGAGCAACGCTTTGTTGATTTCAGTCAGTCTCGGCATTTTGCCTCTCGGGTTTTGCCGGCGGGCGAACGGCCGGTATCCGGCGTCATTCCGGAAGTCTGACGGGGCCGGGGTTCTTCACAAAAAGAACCCGGTTTTGCAACCGGGTCCGGGGCCTGTCGCGATTTGAAGCGGTCTTTCTCCTCAGAAAACCGGCGGATCGCAATCCGCGCTTTTCAAACCGGCTGACAGACAACAAACACGAACCGCTCCGGTCAACACTCCTCCGGGAGTTGTTCATGTACCCGGAGTATAATAAAATGACTGAACGGTCATTTTACAAGCGGGGAAATAAAAAAAATCATTTTTTTTCTACGCATGCATAATTCGTGATTTTCGTTGCGAATTAGTATATGAAGACAGATGCGACGGCAAAGCTTCGGGGGAAGTGATGCTGTTAACCGATGCCCGGGACGCGAATAATCCTTACGGGGGAATAGAGGATCGCGTACGGAGGGGAACATTGGAGGGGATTTGAGCGGGGGGGCTCCGGAGGGGGAAACGGAGGGGGTTATTGGAGGGGGCATGGCGTCCGTCGCAGCAATGCGGCGGGCGCCGAATCTTTTTTGGGGAATGGGATAGCCTGGATATTGCATGAATGGCCGAAAAAACTATCGCATTATTCTGGCGGCAAACATCTTGCAAAATCCTATCCGATAGCGCTGCTATCGGACTGCGGTATTTGCAAGCCGTTGCCATCCATAATGATTGCGATATATTTCCGGCGCTTCATGCAACATCCGGGATATCGCTCAGATTGCGGCGCGGAGCCGCGCCGCGAGGCCGCCGGAGCGGCGGACCGGGCGCAGCAGGGTCCGGATCAGCTCCTGATCGTCAAAAAATAGAAACGCGCCCTTGCGCGCGCGCGTCAATGCAGTATAAAAGAGTTCGCGGCTGACAAACTCGCTCCGTTCCGGCAGAATCAGCGCGACACGGTCGAATTCCGACCCCTGCGACTTGTGGACGGTCATCGCAAAGGCCGGCTCAAAAGGCGGCAGCAAGGCGACCGGAAGCGACCGGTAATCCCCTTCGCGGTCAGGAAACCAGGCACGGAACTGGCCGTGTTCCTGCCGGACGATCCCGACGTCGCCGTTGAACAAGCGGTTTTCGACGTCGTTGCGGACGATCATCAGCGGCATGTTGTGATAAAAAGTGCGGTCGCCGCGGCCGTAGAGGAGCCGGGTCGCAAGCTCATTGAGCGCGACCGCGCCGGAACTCCCGCGCCGTACCGCGCCGAGGATGCGAAAGGCGTCGAGCGCGGCAAAGGCCGCGCTGACCGTCGCCGCGTTTTTGAGCGGTCCGAGGTGCTCGCGCAGCAGACTGCGGAATTCCGCCGAGCGGCCGAAGTCGCCGTGCGGCGGGAGGGTGAACGCCGCGAGGTCGGTTCGGCTCTGGCGCACCAGTTCGACAATGGCGCGGCTGTCGCTCTCGCTTGTGACATGCGGCACCGCCGCGGCGGCGCGGCCGAGCGTGCCGTCCGGATCGAAACGGCGGCTGACGGTGAGTTCCACCGAAACGTCGGCAAACGGCGAATTCGAGCGCTCCGGGAACCCGGCGGCGAAGACTTCGCCGAAGACCGGAGCGGCATCGCGCGCAAAGTCGTCGCTGAAGCACTCCGGGCTTGCCGCGTCAAGCAGGTCGGCGAATACGCACCCGGGCTCGACCGAGCTCAACTGATTGCGGTCTCCGAGGAGAATCAGCGAAGCATGATCCGGCAGCGCCGCGGCCACTTTGGCCAGCAGCGTCAGCGGGATCATCGAGACTTCGTCGAGGAGCAAGAGATCGCAGTCGAGCGGATTTTCGGCATGAAAAAGCGGCGCTCCGGTTTCGGGGTGGAGCCCCAGCAAGCGGTGGATGGTCGAGCAGTCAAAGGTCATCCCGGCGGCGGTGAGCGACTCCTGGAGCCTGGCGGCGGCTTTGCCGGTGGGGGCGGCGAGTTTGATTTTGCGGCCTTCGCCGAGCAGACGGATGATCCGGGCGGCGGTGTAGGTTTTGCCGGTGCCGGGCCCGCCGGAGATGATGGCGAGGTGCGACCTTGCCGCCGTCAGCGCCGCGAGTTTCTGGCGGAATTCGGCGTTGCCGGGGTCGTTTCCGGCCGGGAAAAGGGCGGCCAGGGACGCGGCGGTTGCGGCCGGATCGAAGTCGGCGCGCTTGCGCCCGAGGCGGCGGAGCCGGTCGGCCAGTTCGGCTTCGTCGAGGGCGTAGCGTTGAAGATAAAGTTTGTCCTCGAACATCACCAGCGGCGTCGCCGTCGTTTCGGAAATGACCCGCGGAAAACCGAGGAGTTTTCGCCGCCACTCGGCGGGCGGCAGCAGCGGCAGGCCCTCCGGCGGCGCGGCAAGGTCGCAGCAGCTGTGTCCGAGCCGGACCGCGCGCGCCGCCAGCGCCGCCGAGGCCGCGAGCAACGGATCGCCCGACCCGTCGAGCCGGGCGATGAAGTCGCCGAAGAGCCGGTCGTAATGGTCGTTCATCGCAATTCTCCGGTGAGACCGTCGAGTTCGACGATCAGTTCTTCCGGTACTTCGAGGTCGCGGTAAATTCCGCTCACCGGATCATCCGGAGTGATCCCGCGCAAAAAGAGGTAAAAAACGCCGCCGAAATTTTTCCGCCAGTCGAAGCCCGGCGCGGTCCGCATCAGGTGGCGGCGGAGGGCGACGCAGTAGATGAGATACTGCAGATCATACGAATGGCGGCGCATTTCCCCCGCCAGCCCCTCCGGCTGGAAGCTCGCGATCCGGCCGTCGATCCGGTTTGATTTCCAGTCGGCCAGGTAATAGCGTTCGCCGCGCCGGAATACAAGGTCGATCGCTCCGGTCATAAAGAACCCGCCGCGAATTTCCCCCTGATAGCCGTCGTCAAGGCTGTAGCCGTAGGTCGCCAGCAGTTCCCGGAGCTGTCCCGGGCTCAGCGTCCGCTCCGGAATCGCATAGAGGAAACGCATTTCGCGGAGCGTGTCGCGCCGGGGAATGCCGCTGAGTTTGAGATCGGGCAAAAGCGGAGCGGCGACCGTTTCGGCGGCGAGGCGGTTGAGGAGCTCGATGCGTTCGATTTTTTCATGTTCATCGTTGCCCGCGAGGCGATAGTTTGCCAGCGCCGCTTCGACGATCCGGCGGCAGGGCTCCTTGCCCGCGTCGGCGAAGTCGAGTTCTTCAAAGATACGGTGGAAACACTCGCCGGTATTGGCTCCGCCCGGAAAGGCCAGCAGCGGCGAATCCGCCGGCGGCCCGTCCGGCGCGGCGACTTCGGGCGGTTCATCGGCGGCGGCGGTTTCCTCGTCCTGGTCGCGGTCGCGGATCGCGGTGAGACCGGTGAAACTCAAGGTGCCGTGCGAACGCAGCACCCGGAGTTCGGGCTGCCGGAGTTCGAGTTCGACTTGGGGCCGTTCGAGTTCGATCGGTTCCTGGCCGCCGGGATCGTCAACTTCGCAGCGGGCCACCGCCGAATCGGCACGGGGCGCGACAAGCCGGGGATCGCCGAAGAGATAATCGACCGCGTTGAGTTCGCTTGCGGGAAGCTGGATGAGGTAACAGGCGTTGATCGCGCGGGTCAATGCGACGTAAAGCAAGCGGAGCTTTTCGGCGAAGAGCTCCTCGCTGACCGCCGCCAGCACTCCGGCGTCGGGGGCGAGCGAGAGGAGCGGCCGTTCGATGCCGTCGCGGTGAAAAATTTTCGGCTTGCCGTCTTTTTTCACTTTTATTTGGGCGCAACTGAAAAACGGGATCAGGACGATCGGATACTGCAAGCCTTTGCTCTTGTGGATGGTGACGATGGTCACCGCGTCGGCGTCGCTCTCCAGCCTGAGTTCGGCGCTCTCGTCGTCTTCGCGGCCGGCCTGCTCGCTGAAGAAATTCTCCAGTTCGGAAAATTCGGCGATGCGGTCGCCGCAGCGCTGATGGAGAAGCTCGGCGAGCTGGAAAAAATTGGTGACTTTGCGTTCGCCGTCGGCGAGGCTTACGAGTTTCTCGCGGAACCCGGCCTTGGCCGCCAGCACCGCAAATGCGGTAATGAAGCCGCTTTCGCGCCAGCCGAGATTGGCTTCGCGGAAGAGGGCTTCGGCGTCGGACACCGCGTCGTCGTCGGTGAGACGCGAGAAATCAAAGCCGAAACACTCCAGCGCCATTGCGGCACGCACGCTCCGGGGAGAATCGTAATCGATCATCGCTTTGACCAGGGTCAGGAAATCGCGCGCTTCCGGCCCGGCGTAAACCGAGCCGTTTTTGCGCGGAATCGCGGGGATGCCGGCGGCGGCCAACGCCCGCTTGAGCCGCCGTCCCTCGGGATTGGTATTGACCAGCATGGCCAGGTCGGACGGGCGCACCGGACGGCCGCCGAGGGTGAAGTCGGGATCGGTCAGCAGCCGTGCGGCGAGCTTGACCGCGATCCGCTCGGCGACGCCGCTGCGATCGGCGCGATTGCCGCCGCCCGAACCGGAGTCGGCGAGGAACAGGATTTTCAGCGGCTGCAAATCGGTTTCGCCGCGATAGCGCAGCACCCGGTCCTCGCTCTCGGGGCGGCCGCCGGGTTTGATCGCCTCGCCGTAGCTGACGAAGTCGCAGCCGAACACGGGTTGGCCGGGACGGCTGAAGACCTGATTGACGGCCTCGATCAATCGCGCTTCGGAGCGGAAATTGGTGTCGAGCGCGAGCCGGTTCGCGGTTTCGCGCCGGGCGCGGTCGTAGGTGAAAATATCGGCCCCGCGAAACGAGTAGATCGCCTGCTTGGGGTCGCCGACCAGCAGCAGCGGCCGCGCCGGATCGGCAAAGAGCGAACTGAAAATTTCAAACTGAACCGGGTCGGTATCCTGAAATTCGTCGATCAGCGCGGCATCGAAGCGCTCGCGCAGGAGCTTCGCCGCCCCGGTGTTGCCGGCCGCCAGTTCCGCGAGATCGGTCAACAGGTCGTTGAAACTCCCGAAGTTGTCGCGTTCGCGGAGCTGGCGAAGCCGTTCGGCGACGAAGTTGCGGACTTCCAGCAGTACTCCGAGCCGGAGTTTGTCGAGTTCGCGGACGAACTCTTCGGCGTATTCGAACAGCGGGTGAGGGGGGTAGCTCAAATTCTTTTTGCGATTGGCGTCGGTGATCGCGGCGGCGAGTTCCGAGGTCGAGAGCGCCCGGATCGCCGCCGCCGTCGAACCGTCGAAAACGCCGGTGCCGGCAAAGTCGTCGAGCGCGTTCCGGATGGCCGCGATCCGCCTGGGATGGTACGCTTTTTGGGCATGGGAGAGCAGCTTTGACTCGGCAATCGCGGCCAGAATGGCGGGGCCGCCGGCTTGCCACAGCGGCAGCAGTTTTTCGGCGGCGGCGCGGAGCCGCTCGGGGGCGGGCGGCGGCGCGCTTTCGGCGATTTCCGCTCCCGGTACCGAAAAAATCGCGGCGATCGCGCTCTGGAGGCGCGCAATCGTCACCCCGGCCGCTTCAAGGAGTTCGAGTTCCCGGCGCGGCGCCCCGTAAAGGTGGTGCCGGCAGTAGTCGAGCACGCATTCGCGGATCGCCGCGCGGTTGTCGGCGGCAAGTTCCTGTTCAAAGGAACGGCCGCTTTCAAAGGCGAACTCGGCCAGCATCCGCGCCGCGAAGCCGTGGATGGTGCCGATCAGGGCTTCGTCGAAATCGCGCAGCGCACAGTGGACGCGGCGGTCGAAAAGCGTCGGATTCGCTTCCCGCAACAGCCGCAGTTGCGCCAGCGTCGGATCGGGGGGGGCGGCAAGCGTGAGCTCTTCGAGCGCGGCGCGGATGCGGTCCTTGAGTTCTTTGGCGGCGGCTTCGGTGTAGGTGACGGCAAGGATGCGGTCAACCGGGATGCCTTTTTCGACCACCAGCCGGGCGAAGAGGGTTTTGATGGTATGGGTTTTGCCGGTGCCGGCGGCGGCTTCGATCAACTGCCGCCCGTCAAGCGGAATGGTCAGTGCGAGGTTCATAAGCCGTCCTCCCCGTAA
>JBFWIO010000161.1:0-7214 GCA_050255955.1 Victivallaceae bacterium | reverse complement strand
GGACAAAATCAGATTCAGCAAAGAAGAGTTTAAGAAACTCCAGCCCCACCCTTACGCCGAATTCCTGCCGATGATTGCAACCAATCGGGAAATTGATGCTCTCAAAGAAGGAATCCTAATGCACGGTCTTCTGGAGCCCATCACCATTCACGAAGGACAGATTCTTGATGGACGAAATCGGCACCGGGCGATTTGCGAATTAATGGAATACGAGAAAGACTTCAAGTATGAAGAATACGTCAAGTTTATCTCGGTGCCGGAGGGGATTTCGCCAGAACAGTACGTCATTTCCCGCAATCTTCATCGGCGCAACTTGAACGAATCCCAGCGGGCATTGTTTGCCGGGCAAATGCTCATGGCATTCAACGAAGATCGCACGCTCTCCAAGGCGGAAAGGACAATTTTGCCCAAGGGCTCCAAAACAGGCCATTTCGGAAAAATCTTCAACGTCAGTGGCAGTTCGGTCAAGTCAGCGCAGATCGTCATCAAGCAAGGATTACCTATTGTCAAGGATTTTGTCAAGAAAGGTGTTTGGCGCGTGAGTTTGGCAAGAAAAATTGCTGAGCTCAATCAGAAAGATCAGGAATCGCTCGTGGAAGCCGCTCTGGCTCAAGCCAATACTCAGGCGGGACTGTGGTATGGCAACCATTGCCATGATCTGAAAGAACGCGGAGTCGAGCTTTCCCGCAAGTTGGAACAAAACAAAACAGAACGAGATGTTCAGGAGAACGCGCTTCGGAGCGGTTTGACGCAGGAATTGGCCAAAGTCAATCTTTTGCCGGAGGAAGATCAAGCTGGTAAGAGGAAAAATCTTTCGGATATTGGGGCAACGATTGAAGATGGAACCCACCCCAGCTTGAAGGCGTACACCGCGAAAATTAAAGCAACTTCAAATAGTTTGGAAAGGTGCAGAAGAGACTTGAAGAAAATGCAAGATGATGAAGCCAAGCAGAAAGAGCTTCACGCTCAGCCGAAGCTGGCCCGATGCATGATCGGCTCCTATAAACAGTATGCTCGGAGCCAGAAAAAAGCGGCGGTGGTGGTTGCTATGAACTTCTCCGGCAGGACGCCGGAAGTTGAGTTCAAGGTTGTCCCGGCAGGACAGGCAAGCAAGTTCCTCGGTACCATTAAAGAGTTTTCCAATCCGGGAGAGGGAGAAACGTTCATTACCGCCAATAAGGCGGAGCTGGATGCTCTGAAAATCGAAATTTTGAACGGGACGCTGGCGAATGCACCTGTTAAAATTCAAACTTTCGGAGGAGGTCTGCCGGATTCAAAAATTGCATGATTGATTGTAAAGCAGAAAGCCGGAATAGTGAAAATCATTATTCCGGTTTTCTTTTTATTTGTTCGGCACTGGCAGTTGGGCGATTTGTGCATCAATCACTTCTTGAGGAAGAGGCGTCTTTCCCAATACCTCGAAGATGTTGAGGTTATAATCCAGTTTCTCAAGATTTTCCAGCAGAATTTTTGGTTCAAAGGCTTTCCCATAGCGACCGAAGCTCATCCCTGACAGGGAATGGCCCATAATTTCAGCAACCAGGCTTTCTTGGGCTCCCTTTTGTTTCAGGCAGTTTGCCACATTATGCCGCAAACTATGGAATACCTTCTTCGGGTCATCGGTGATGCACTTGCGGTTGAACCTGCCGAAGGACTTCTCATAGGAGTGCGTATAGCCGTATTTTGCAGTATACTCAAGGCAAATCCAGAGTCGATTATCTTCCGGCTTCCTTCCCCTGCTTGCTCTGGCCCGGTTCTGAACAAACTCCAGTAGGCCCAATTGCAGAAGAATCGGATGCACCGGAATCGTCCGTTCGGCGTTCTTGTTTTTCAGGCGGGCTTTACGTTCTGCACTGGCTTTAATATCGAAGCAAGGAATTCCGTTGACGTTGATGATATCGTCCGGGTAGAGCTGACATATCTCCGCTTGGCGAAGGCCTGAAAATAGGGCGATCAGGGGAATCCAGAATTTATGTGGTTTCCAGGCATACATACGATCTTCCCGGATATTCGCCAACAAAAGTTGCAAGTCATCCTTACTGTAGGGACTGCGCTCGTTGCTGGCCTTATCGTCCAGCTTGATCAGGAGATTTGTCGCGGGGTTGCGGTCGAGGTATTCATGATCGAAGCACCACTTGAAGAAACCGCCAAGACGTACACAATTGTGGTTGACGGTCTGATCGGACAATTTTGCCCTCCCATGATCTTTGATCAATTCGGAGAGCGGCAGGTCTTTCAGTTCGGGGCAGACATTACGTCTGGCCGGAATCTTCATCAACACATTATCACGGAATGCCAGCAGATCACGATGCCGGATGGTTTTGATATTCGTGCCGGAGTTCACATACTGCAAAAACAAATCCAGCGTGTTCTTGATGTCTTCCCTGGTCTTGAGGCCCCAAGTGGGATGGGGTGCCGCCAGATAATCTTGAATCAGTTTGCCCAGAAAATGCTTTTCGTCCGCCTGAGCGAGTTCTTCCACAGTGGGGTAATCGCCATTGATTACTTTATCATAAATGGCCTCATTGTACTCCGTAAGGTTCTTTCTCCCGGCAATGCGTTCATATTGCATCCTGTGTACAAAGAGGTCCGCTTGCAACAATTCCTGTCCGAGCAGATTGATATCCCCTTGGTCGTGCGGTACCTCTTTAAGCATATCCCTGGCGTTGATTAAGGCCGTAGTGGCGCTTGGATCATTACCCTGGACCGCATTCTCAAAGTATTTCACCATGTTAAGGGCGATTCGCATGCCTTCCGCCCTCGTTTCAGGACACATACGGCCATAGGCGGCCATTTGGCGGGTATGATCCTCCAATCGGCTTGTAATGTAATCTGCGGCCAATTTCCGCAGGTCTTGCAACGGTATGCTCATGTATTCCCCCGAGTCGATCCATGTTTTGATTTCATCAGAGGCAAACTTACAGCACTCCATCGCCTTTTTCAAGTCGTTGGTTCGCAGGGATATTCTGATTTCTCGAATTTTCCCGGGCAGATAATTTGCCGGAAGGCGGTAACGGAATTGAAATTTTCCGCTTCGGACGGCCAGATTGCTTACGAGCACTTCCATTTTGACTCCTTGCGGTGTCACAAAACGAGTCACACTCTGAGGGAAGAGAAAAATGCGGTTTCGCGTCGTAAGTAATTGGAAATTAAGGAATTATAACAAAAAAATGGTCGGGGTGAGAGGATTTGAACCTCCGGCCTCTGCGTCCCGAACGCAGCGCTCTAGCCAGACTGAGCCACACCCCGAAGCAGCAAAACGGTTTCCCGCTGCTGTTCTATTAATATAGAGCCTGAATTTTCAAAATCAAGCTCATCATCAATCTTTTTTGAGAGATATCACTACTTTTTTCAGATTGCCGTCGCCTTCGCTGCAAGTGACAATCTCGGTGTCTTCCTGAAGCGTCACATGGATGATCCGGCGGTCGTGGGCGTTCATCGCCGGCAAAACCACCGACTCGCCCCAGCGTTTCACTTCCTTTGCCGCATCCAGTGCCTGGCAGCGCAGCTGCTCCTCGGTCGGTCCCTCGGTGCGGCCTTCGCCGGACTCGTCACGACGACGGCGGCCGCCTTCGTGACGTTCGCCACGCTCGCCACGGTCGCTGCGTTCACCACGATCGCGGCGATCGCCACGATCACCGCCGCGGTCGCCGCCGCGGTCACGGCGTTCGCCGCGCTCTTCGCGGTCACCGCGTTCGCGGCGCGGACGCGGGGCGGATTCTTCGCCTTCCTCGCCCTCGGGGCGGTCTTCGCCGCCGCGGCTGTTGCCGCGGGCGTAGCCGTCGATGTCGAGCATCACATGGGGGCAGTCCTCTTCGCCGCGGAACATGATCCGGTTCAGCAAGAGCTGGAGGCTCTCCAGTGTCTGACCCTTGCGGCCGATGATCCGGCCGGCATCTTCGGAGCTGATCTTGATTGCCAGCTTCGATCCCTTTTCTTCCAGCCGGAGCGACGCATCCAGACCGAGGTAGTCGAGCATGGTCATCAGCGTTTTGGTCGCTTTGGCTTTTTGTTCTGCAAGTTTTGCGTTTTCCGTCATTTTGTTGACTCCTTAACCTTCACTTTTTGGTCGGGGGTTCCAGTTGCCGGCACGGGCGCATTCAAGCCGAATTTCTGCGAAAGCCGCAACTGGAGAATGCTGAATATCTGACTTACCGTCCAGTACAAGGTCAGACCGGACGGGAGATCGTAGAGGAAGAATAACATCACTACCGGCATCAGCAGCATCATTTTCTGCTGCATCGGATCCATCGCGCTCGGGGTCATTTTTTGCTGAACAACCATCAGCACGGTCATTGCGATCACCAGCGGATTGACGGGGAGATTGAAAAGGAAGCCGGGCAAACGGGCAATGGTGTCCGCCGCCGCCAGGTCATGCGCCCACAAAAATGACACCTGGCGCAATTCCACCGCGCCGTCCAGCGTCGAATACAGCGCCAGAAATACCGGAATCTGAAGCAGAATCGGGAAACAGCCGCCGAGGGGATTGATCTTCTCGGTGCGGTAGAGCTCCATCGTTTTCTGATTGAGAATCTGCGGATTGTCTTTGTATTTTTCGCGAAGTTCCTGAATTTTTGGCTGGACCGCCGACATCTTTTTCATCGAGGCGTTGGCGCGGGCGGTGACCGGCCAGAAAAGCAAGCGGACGATGATGGTGAGGATCACGATGCTCCAGCCGTAGGAGCCGAAGACATGGTCGAGCTTGATCAGCGCCCAAAGCAGAAAACGCGCGAGATAATCCAGCGGCCCCCACGCAAGGTGCATGGTCCGGTTCGCGCCGGGAGCGAACGACTCCAGCTCGGCGACGATCTTGGGGCCGGTGTAGACGCTGAATTTGAACGTTCGGGCGCTGTTTGCCGCAATCGTCACATTGGCGTATTCCGCTCCGGTGGCGGCGATGAATTGGGCGGGCTTGGCAGGCGATGCCACCCGGGCCTGATAGAGGCGGAAAGGCTCCTCGCCCTGGAGAATGCTGATGAAATATTTGTTGCTGAGCGATGTCCAGCGGACGCCTTCAATTCCGCCTTTGAGAAACTTCGCTTCGTCCTTGGCGTCGGCGGCGAGATCGACAAAGTCGCCGGACGCGGTGTAATAATCGAGCCGCAAACTGTCCGAACGCATATGGTCGCCGGAGATTTCGCCCCATGAATTCAATTCGCCGTCGCTCACCACCAGACGCGGGAAAATCAGCGGCGTTTTGCCGGGGTTGGCGATGGTGACGGAATATTCAGTCCGGTAGCCGCGGTCCGCCACTTTCCAGCTCTGGGTCAGCAAAAATTCGCCGCCCGCGCCGCTGAGACGGCGGGAGAGAAAATAGACGTCATCCCCTTCTTTGCGATTGGCCGCCACCTCAAGGCAGTGCCACTCTTCGCCGGGAGTGAATACCGCCAGTGCGCCGGGCTGGAGCTTTTTGCCGGCGATCGCGGTCGAAAGCAGCTGGTCGATCACCACGTCGCTTTTGCGGTCGGCGGTTCGGTATTTGAAAAGCGTAACTTTGGCGACCGCTCCCGCCGACGGCAGAATTTCGAGCGCCAGATCGGAGTTGGTCAACGTGCGGGCGGGAAGTTCGCAAACGGTTTGGGCCGGAGTCCGGGAAGCCGCCGGAACGGCGGGCGACGCGGCAGCCGAAGCGGCATTCGGGGTGGCGGTGGCGGCGGTCACCGCAGGGAGAACCGGAGCGGCCGTCGCGGCCGGAGCGACGGCGACCGGGGCCGCGGCGGGAACCCAGCCCATGTAGCGGCACAGAGGCTCCCAGCTGAGCACCAGAATAAGTGCGACGATACCGATGATGATCGTCTCTTTGTCTAACTTCACAATCAAAAACTTTCGTTTGCGGGGCGACTATCCCGGTATTTTTCGCCAAAATCGGCGAAAAGTGGATCGAGCAACTGCCCCCTTTTCAAAATTTTCACATCACCGGCGTTTTTTCGCCTCCGGAACCGGATCGAGGCCGCCGCGGCAAAACGGCTGGCAGCGCAACAGCCGCCAGCATGTGAGAAATCCCCCCCGGATCAGCCCGTGCCGTTCCAGCGCCTCAATCGCGTAATGTGAACAACTCGGAGTAAAACGGCAACACAGCGGCAGCCACGGGGAAACTGTCCATTGATACAACCGGACGATGCCAATCAACACTCGGGCGGGGATTCGACAAATTCCCGCGACAACACTTTTGCGCGGCCCAGGAGCACCGCCATTTCCCTGGTCGCCTGAGGCCGTTTCCAATCGGCCATCAGACGTCGCGGAATCAGAACCAGGTGGCATGGCGTCATCTCCGATTTGAGAAGCCGGAAACTCTCCCAAAGCAACCGGCGGGCCCGATTGCGCTCCACCGAAAGAAGACTGTACTTTTTGCCGCATATCACTCCGCAGCGGCAAAGGCCGTCGGGAGACGGCGCCACCACCGCCAGCATACCCTTGCCGACAAACTTGGTCCCTTGCCCGCGCACCAGATCGAATTCCGACTTGAAACGCAGCTTTTCCGCCTTCCGCAAAGTTTTCACCCCCGACCGCGTCCGGAATGCTTCCGGAACTTCGGCGGGGGAGACTTCATCGGCGACGTGACGGTCCATCAGGCGGTCAGCCGGGCACGGCCCTTCTGGCGACGGCGTCTGATTACGGCACGACCACCGCGGGTGGCCATTCTGGCGCGAAAACCGATTTTGCGCTTTCTTTTGCGGACGGAGGGTTGAAACGTTCTTTTCATCTTCTCGGATTCCTTCTTATATTCATTTACGCATTGCCGCGAGCCTCTTGCCTGAACTGTACGGCGCGGCAGTGCAGCGGTTACACATTGCTACGAACCATTAATGTACCACCATTTTGCCGCTTCGTCAAGCGACTTTTGCCAAAAACGGTGATTTTTCAGCCGCGTCCCGCTCAACGGGTTTCGATCGGCGTGATCCGGGCCGGCTTCAGCACCGGGGTTTTCCAGCCGTCAACTTTGTAGCTGACGCCCACGATCCGAACGCGTTTCTTGGCCAGCGCGTCGAATTTCTTGCCGGCATCGCCGACGTGGATGAAGTACTGAAGATCGTATTCTCCGCCCTTGACCACCGCCAGCGCATACTTGACCCCGCCGGTGCTTTTGATCGGCAGGAAATCACCCGTTACGGTGACTTCTTTGCCGCTTCCCGCCACCACCGGGAGATCGTCGAACGGCATGTCGTCGGACTTGACGCCGGAAGAACTCTTCGCGGATTCCGCCTTGGCCGGGG
>JBFWIO010000160.1:0-7214 GCA_050255955.1 Victivallaceae bacterium | reverse complement strand
GAATTTCTATATTCTGGCCCAGGAGGATACCCGCAATTTCGTCAGCTCGACCAAGCTGCTGCAGACCAAACTCGATGCGCTGGCAAAATTCGTCAGCACCAGCGAGACCCTTTCCGAGGAAAAGTTCCAGTACTACTGCCAGGCATTTTCCGACAATCTGCTGGTCTGGGCCTGGAACTGGATCCCCGAAGTCGCCGAGGCGGACCGGTCCCGTTTCGTCGCCGCCGCGCGGGCCGGCGGGATGACCGGCTACGGTATCTGGGAGCGGGACACCACCGGCGGCCGCCGTTCGTCTCCCAAACGTGCGGTCTATTATCCGATCCTCTACGCCGCTCCGGCGGAAACCGGCGGCGAATCCGCCGGCTTCGACATGGCTTCGGAAATCCGGCGCAAAACGGCGGTGGAAGCCGCGATCGCAACCAGCCTGGCGATCGCCTCCGATCCGATTCCGCTGCTTTTCGACAACAGCGGCGTGATCGGATTCCTGGTGATCCACTCGATGATCCGGCCAAACAGCAAAATCCCGGCCGGGGTGGTGACCGCGGCGATCCGGGGCGATTCGCTATACCGTTCGTACAGCAACTCCCGCGACATCCTCCACACCAATATTTTTCTCTACAATTCAACCGGCCGGCCGCAGCGGCTTGCGGTAAACGGCAAAGCCGGCCGCCGCCACCTGCTGGACGAGGAAGCGCCATTTGTCCGGCCGGTTCTGGCATTCGGCAAAGTCTTTATCCTCAATGTCAAACCCGGTCTCGGATACAAGCACAGCTGCTCGACGCTTACCTCGCTTGGGGTGGTCGCGCTGGCGGGGCTCGCGTTCACCATCGCCGTCGCCATGGTTGTGGCGCTGATCTGCCGTCGCCGGACCGAGCTTCAGCGGCTGGTCAAAGAGCGGACCCTCAAGCTCAACGAGAGCGAAAGACGCTTCGCCATGCTGGCCAAGGACAGCCGGACCGTGCTCTGGGAAATCGACAAGCTCGGATTCTTCACCTACATCGATCCGGTCTGCCAGGACATTTACGGCTACGCTCCGGAAGAGCTGCTGAACCGTAAACGCTTCTTTGACCTCCATCCTGTCGAAGGGCGCGACCGGTTTATCGAGGAAACCCGCAAAATGATTGCCGTCCGGCAGCACTTCATCGATTTCATCCACCCGATCGCCACCAGGGACGGCGCCATTTTGATCGTCTCCGGCAACGGCGTGCCGATCCTCGACGAGGACGGCACATTGATCGGTTATCACGGTTTCGACAAGGACGTTACCGAACGCGAACGCATCAACCAGGAGCTGCGCGACAGCAAACAGGCCGCCGAAGCCGCCAGCCAAGCCAAAACCGAATTCCTCGCCCACATGAGCCACGAAATCCGGACCCCGCTCAACGGTGTGATCGGAATGACCGATCTCTTGCGCGAATCCGGCCTCGACGCCGACCAGCGCCACTTCGTCGAAATCATCGGCTCCAACGGCAAATTGCTGCTGTCGGTGGTCAACGACATTCTCGACTTCTCGCAGATCGAGGAGGGCAAGGTAAAACTCGACCCGGTCGATTTCAACCTCGACGACTTTCTCTCGGAACTCTCCGGCTCGCTGGCTTATCAGGCCCGCCAGAAAAACCTGGAGCTGATCCTCGCGATTGCGCTGGATGTTCCTTCGATCATCAACGGCGACAGTCTGCGGCTCCGTCAGGTGATCATCAACCTTGCCAACAACGCGATTAAATTCACCGAAAAAGGCGAAGTCCGGATCAGCGTCGCGGTCGAGTGCGAGACCGAAAAAGAGGTACTCCTCCGCTTCCGGGTCAATGATACCGGGATCGGGATCGGCCCCAAGCAGATGCCCTATCTTTTCGACCCGTTCTTTCAGGGCGACTCCTCGGTCAAGCGCAAATACGGCGGGACTGGACTCGGACTGCCGATTTCCAAACGGCTGGTCGAGTGTATGGGCGGGACGATGAAATTCACCAGCCGGCAGGGTGTGGGTTCGGAATTCACGTTCACGGTGCCGTTTCAGACCCGGGCCTGCATCAACACTGCTTCGGCCCTGTACGATCCCTGGCATGATGCCAAAGTTCTGGTGCTTGGCGACCACTCCGCCTGGCGCGACATCCTGAGCGGCTATCTCTCCGCGCTTTCGCTGCGGCCAATCACCGCCGGTGACAGCGCGGCGGCAGTCGAACTCCTGCGGCAGGCGGCGGCCGATCGCGATCCTTTCCGGCTGGTGCTGGTTGATTGCGGCATGAGTCCGTCCGAGATTGAATTCCTGATTCGGACGGTCGAGGCCGAACCCGAGGCGGCGCGGCCGCAGCTGCTGGCACTGCTGCCGATCGGGAGGAGGCTGGAGGAAATCGGCGGAAAATGGGCCGGCATCATTAATAAGCCATTCAGTCGCAAAGACTTGATTAGCCGGATCGGAAATCTTTCGCAAGCCGTGCCGAATCCGGTTCCGGCGCCGCCGCCGGTCGCCGTCAAGCCTACGCCCGGCCAACTCCCGTTGCCCGGAACCGACGGCTCGGCGGACATCCTCCTGGTCGAAGACAACCGCACCAACCAGATGGTCGCCCAGCTGATGCTGAAAAAACTCGGCTTGCGCATCGAAATCGCCGGCAACGGCCACGACGCGCTCAGGCTTCTTGCGGAAAAAACCTACAAAGCCGTCCTGATGGACGTCCAGATGCCCGGCATGGACGGCCTCGAAGCCACCCGCCGCATCCGCGCCGACGAGAGCCCGGTGCTCAACCGCCGAATCCCGGTGATCGCCATGACCGCCCACGCCCTCTCCGAATACCAGGAAATGTGTACCGAGGCGGGGATGGACGACTACATTACCAAGCCATTCACCGTAAAGCAGTTTCACAACGTGCTTTCGCGCTGGATCTTGCTCGGAGAGCTGCCGGGAAGCTGAGTTGCTGAAGAGGACGGACACGGACGACAACGGACGACAACGGACGACAACGGACGACAACGGACGACAACGGACGACAACGGACTGTCAGGACATACGGGCCTCCCCCGTCCAAATCGTCCAAATCGTCCAAGCGGCCTCGTGCGCGCCCGCCCCCCCCGCCAACGCGCCAGCGTGTCACCATCGGCCCCGCCGCGCACTACGCCCATCGGCCCTGCGCGCGGGGCTACAGTTGCCCCGTCCGTAGTCGTCCGTTGTTGTCCGTAGTCGTCCGTGCCGGGGTCGTGCGCGCCCGGCCCCCCCGCCAACGCGCCAGCGTGTCACCATCGGCCCCGCCGCGCACTCCCCTCCATTGCGCCCCGCCCGCGCACCACGCCTATCGGCCCTGCGCGCGGGGCTACAGTTGCCCCGTCCGTGCTCGTCCGTGCCTGTCCGTGCCGGGGTCGTGCGCGCCCGGTCCCCTGCCTGCGCGCCAGCGTGTCACCATCCGCCCCGCCCGCCGCCCGCGCCCATCGGCCCCGCGCGCGGAGCCGTCCGTGCCCCGTCCGTGCCCTGTCCGTGTGTCCGTGCGGGAGGTTACTTGCTTTTTTCGAGGAGCTGGCGCATCGCTTCGATATTGAGCGACTGGCGGTTGCAGTAGGTGATGAATGGGGCGAGATTGATTTTCTCGACGTAGATCCAGTTGAGCGGGGTGATCGGGGCAAAAACGTAGAGCACCTGCCGCCCGGCCTCCTCTTCGCCGATCGCGCCGAAGCGGCGGGCGAACATCCGGCTGAAGAGCTTGCGGTTGGGGAACGGCTTGAACTCGCGATGGCTGACGCTGCTGTCGGGCAGATCGGTGTTGTACGCGTAAATCTCGCGCGAATCGACCAGGATGTTGCCGTCGGAGTTGATCAGCATCTTTTTGAGTACGAAATCCTCTTTGTTGCCGAATTCTTTCATCACCTTGACCACCCGGTCGAGCGACACGTCGACGGCGGCCACGCCGTAGAGTTTGTTGTTGGCGAGCATCTGCTGTGAACAGGTGATGATCAGCGAATTGCCCTCCACCCCGGTGTCGAAATAAGGATCGCTCCAAACCGCGGTGCCGGTGCCGTGGGCGGCTTCGGTGTACCACGACCGGGTGCGTGAATCGTAATTGTCCTCGTACGCGCCGTTGCCGGGGTAACAGAACTGCAAGCCGTCGGCCAGGGCGAGATAAATCCAGAGAATGGTCTTGCCCTCGTCGAGCGCCTGCTCCATGGCGGCCTTTTCGTCGCTCGCACCCGGCGTGCCGACCGGGCGGTCGCTGTTGAGCCAGAGGTCGCGCATGGTCTCCACCAGAGGAGCGAGCCGGACGAATTCGGCGCTGCCGATGTTTTCCAGTCCAGGCGGGGCCTGATAGCAGATGCGTTCGGGGTCGATCCACTGGTTGTAGGCTTTGGCGAAAACAGTGCCCGGCGGGCGCGTGGCAGGGTTGTCGTAGACCTTGTAGAGCGGAATCTGCCCCTCGGTCTGTCCCATCGGGGTGACCCGGGCGTCAAGCCGGACCACCGCCTGCGAGGAGAGGGTGTCGAGTGCACGCTCGAGCTTGAGGAATTCCATGGTGATCTGGGTCGCCGAGTCGGCGCAGCGGCTGTAGGCGACGCCGATCGCGGTGGAGAGTTTGCGGCTCTCGATCGCCTGGGTCATGCCCTGATAGAATGCCACCGCCACCCCGAAAATCCCGGCGAACAAACCGATGACCGTCAGAATCAGCATCAACCGGCGGTGCTTGCCGGCCCAGCGGATGGTCTTGGTCGCCCAGTTGTCCGGATTGGCGGATACTTGCTCGCCGCGCAGATAGCGCCGGAGATCTTCGAGCAACGCTTCGACGGTGTGATAGCGATGGCTTACCTTGAATGAAATCGCCTTCCAGATGATCGCTTTCAAATCGGTGTCGATGCGGACGCCGAACTGGTGCTCCAGGGGCTCGACCTGGCCGCGTCCGACCTGCTGGAGCACTTCCTTTTCGGTATGGCCGGAGAATGCGGTTTTGAGGAAGACCACTTCAAAGAGCATCACTCCGAGGGCGTAAATGTCGGCGCGCTGGTCGCGCTTCTCGCCCCGCAGCAGTTCGGGCGCGAGGTAACGCGGGGTACCGGCGATCCGGCCGGACTCGGCCTCTTTGTCCTCGTCCGGGGAGCTTTTGATATGGCGGGCGATGCCCCAGTCCATGATATAGGTTTCGCGGTACTCGCCGATCATCACGTTTTCGGGCTTGAGGTCGCAGTGCATGATGTTGCGGCTGTGGGCGTAGCTCATCGCTTCGCAGATACGGATGAAGAGTTCGAGGCGGCTCAGGATGGCTTTTTGTTCATCGTAGCGGGCGATGCCGTCGCGCTGGTAGTTGATGCGGATCCGTTCAAGATAGTCGAGCAGCGTCATGCCGTTGATGAGTTTCATCGAGAGGTGGAGGCCGTTTCCTTCGTCGCCGTTGAGCGAGTAAATCGGCACGATCGCGGGATGGTCGAGCTGGGCGGTGACTTTGGCCTCGGTGAGGAAACTGCGGCGGGCTTCGGCGATGTCGAGGAACTCTTTTTTGAGGCTCTTGATTACGACCTGGCGGCGGAGATTGCGGTCGGCAGCCTTGGAGATGATCCCCTGTCCGCCTTCGCAGAAGGGTTCGATCTCTTCGTAGACTGCTTCCAGCTGGACCAGTTCGAGCTGCCGGTCGGAGGTCTGCTCAAGCTGGTCGCCGGTGATTTCCCGGGTGGCGGTGGGTGTCGCGCTGAGGCTGATTTCCCGGGTGACGTCGCGCCGTTTTTCGAAAAATGAACGTGACATGCCCCACACCGTGGCCAGCGCCTTGGAGGTTTTGCCCGTGACGCCGTGCCCGGTTTTGGATTTTGGGATCTTCTGCGTTCTGGTATCCATGTCCGCATCGGCGCAGTTGATCACCATGGTTTTGTCCGGCTCTTCCCGATTCATGACCACTCCATCTTTTTGCCGGTCATTTCAACATGGCGAAAAGGTACTGCCGATCGGCGTTATTTTCAAGCGGCGGCGACAAATATTCACAAGTTTTCAAAAACGGCGATGCAAAACGGCGCGGATATAGTATATTATCGACAGGAAATACAATTTTTCGACTCAGCCATGCGTTATGTTGACAGAACCGATTACAAAAGTCCTTTCGGACGCCCGAAAGGTCTGTTTCCCCGCCTGGGCGGGAGCGATTTCGGGACATACCACTTCGGGTATGCCCCTCAATCTACCCGCTCATGCGGAAAAACATCCGCTTTCGGATCGCTCCGAAATAACTTTTGCAATCGGCTCGGCTGAATGAAACGGAATGAACCTGTGGAAGAGCTCAGCGACTTCGATCTGATCCAAGGCTATCTGGCCGGCAACGAGACAGATTTCGAGACGCTTTACTACCGCCATCACAAGCGGTTGTACGGCTATCTAAACAATCTCCTGCCGGGACGGAGCGCCGAAGTTGATGACCTCTTTCAGCAGACTTGGCTGCGGGTGATCGCCCAATTGCCGAAGTACCGCGAGCAGGGATTTTTCGCCGCCTGGCTGTTCCGCATCGGCCACAATCTGATGATCGACCGGCTGCGGCGCAGCCGCAAGGACCGGTTGCTCATTGAGCTCGACCGCGAGGATATGCCGGAGATCGAGGCGCCGCCCGGCGAGGAGCCGTGGCGAATGGTAGACGAGATCGAACTCAAGGGCGTCATCGGCGAAGCCCTGCAAGGTTTGCCGCTTGAACAGCGCGAAGTATTTCTGCTCCGCAACGACAATCTGCCGTTCAAGGAGATCGCCGAGATCCAGCAGTGTTCGATCAACACCGCGCTGGCCCGGATGCAATATGCGTTGAAAAATTTAAAAAATCATTTGCGAAATATCGATCAGGGAGGTATTCTGCCATGAAAACCCCGTCCGTCACGGATTTGCAGCGCAAGTTGGAAGCCGAATTCATCGGCCGGCTTGACGTCCCCGGTTCGGAAGTCCCGCGCGTCCTCGACTTTGCCGTCCTTGCGGCGGCCCGGCGGGCGAGTGCCGCCAGGCGCCGGATGCGGTGGCTCCGGCGTTTTTCGCCGTTTGCGGCCGCAGCGGCGATGCTCTTGGTGTTCGGCATTTTCCAGTACCGCCAGAGCTCGCCCGCGCCGGCTTCGGGCGGCGACGAAGCGCTTGCTTTGCTTGACTGGTCAAAAGTCGAGCAGGAGGCGTACAATCTTTCTTCGGAACTCAACTCTCGCCAGCTGACCATGAGTCAGTGGAATTGAACCGGACAGGAATGAACGATGAAGCGTAATTTGATGTTGATCTCTTTTTTGCTGCT